>JBDKEX010000155.1:0-25368 GCA_039798985.1 Pseudomonadota bacterium
GTGAAGATGGACATGCCCGGCGTGTGCCCATAAGCCGCCGAAGACGTGATGCCCGGCACCAAATCAGCGCCCGGTTCAAACTGAACCAATTGCCCGGCTGGCAAACCGGCCAATACCCGGCGCACGCCCTGGAATGCACCTTTCATGGCCGGCGGCGCCGCTTCCATTTTGGCGTCGTCCATCCAGTAGGCGTATTCGGTTTTGGGCACATGGACTTTTGCTTTGGGGTAAACCAAACTGCCGTCTTTGGCCCGCAGCCCATTGATGTGGTCACCATGAAAGTGGCTGATAACCACGTGGTCGATGTCCTCGGGTTTGTAGCCGGCGGCCGCCAGGTTGGCGCGCAATTGGCCGGTGGAGGCGGGCCCGTTGTCGGCAAAACCCGTGTCGAACAAAAACTTGCTGCCACCCAGCACCACCAGGAATGCGTTGAACGGGATGTCCACATAGTCGGTGGGCAGGTTCTGCGATGCCAGCATGGCCTTGACCTGCTCCAGCGGTGCGTTGCGCACAAACTCCTCACCCAAGGGCCGGCGCAGTGCCCCATCGTGCAGCGCTATCACCTCGGCGGCACCCAGTTTCATGCGCTTGAAACCCACCGAGGGCGCCACCGGGGCACCCAGGTTGGCCGCGCTTTGCGACCACACCGACGAGAACGTGAGCGTGGCAGCGCCCGCAATGCCAGCCCCCAGGAAATGACGACGGTCCATGTGTTGTGTCTCCAATGCAGTTACAAGGTTGCAGAAAAATCATTCTTGCAAATGCAAGAATCCCTTGGTGCTTTGGGGGTAAGACGGCACAGGTGCGAGCGGCCAGGCGGCTCAGCCATCTACCGGGTTGACGGGGGTGTCCAGCAGGCGCTGGTAAAAAACCAAGTCCAGCCAGCGCCCGAACTTGAAACCCACCTGCGGCAAAGTGCCGACCAACTTGAACCCCAGGCGTGTGTGCAGGGCAATGCTGCCGGCGTTGGAGGCGTCTATGGCGCCCACCAAGGCATGGAGGTTGCGCTGTTGTGCGGCCTCAATCAGGGCTTGCAGGACCCGCTGGCCCAGCCCGTGGCCCCGGTGGTCTTTGTGCACGTACACCGAATGTTCGGCGGTGTATTTGTAGGCTGGCCAAGCGCGGAAGGTGCCAAAACTGCCAAAGGCCAGCAGGGTCCCGGCGGCATCTTCAATCCCGATGACCGGGAAGTTGCCTGCGGTTTTGGCCGCGAACCACACCTCCAGGTTCTGCGGTTTGCGCGGTTCGTAGTCGTACAGCGCCGTGGAATTCACGATGGCTTCGTTGAAGATGTCCAGTATCGCGGCGGCATGCCGTTCGTGGGTGCATTGAACCAAAGTGTGTTGCGTCATGACGGTTTCCGGGGTGCGTTTGGATGGGATTGTGCCTTGGCCAGACGGCTTACCTAAAATGGTGCCATGTTTCAGTACCTGACCATTCCCGTCACCGCGTTCCAGCAAAACTGTTCGCTCGTGTGGTGCGACGAAACCATGGATGCCGCAGTCATAGACCCCGGCGGTGACTTGGACACCGTGCAGGCCGAGGCCAAGCGCCTGGGCTTGAATTTGCGGGCCATATGGCTCACCCATGCCCACATAGACCATGCGGGCGGCACGGCCACTCTGGCCAAAGCATTGGGGCTGCCGATCGTGGGCCCCCACCCTGGCGACCAGTTCTGGATCGACGGTTTGCCCCAGCAAAGCGTGATGTTTGGTTTTCCACCAGCCGGGCATTTCACGCCCGATCGCTGGCTCAAGGACGGTGACACCGTTCAAATTGGCAACTTGACCCTGGATGTGCGCCACTGCCCAGGCCACACGCCCGGGCATGTGGTGTTCCACTCACCGCAGGGCAAGCGGGCCTTTGTGGGCGACGTGTTGTTTGCCGGCAGCATAGGCCGCACCGACTTTCCGCAAGGCAACCACGAGCAGCTGCTCGACAGCATACGGCAACGCCTGTGGCCCATGGGCGACGACACCGTGTTCATACCGGGGCACGGCCCCGAAAGCACTTTTGGCCGCGAACGGCGCACCAACCCCTACGTGCGAGACGTTTGACCCTCAGCCACCCCGGCGTGCTTGCTCAAACAGGTGTTGCACCTTGGGCACGTTGGCTTGCAGCTCGCTGACCCGGTTGGGCCCTGTGGGGTGGGTGGACAAAAAGCCCAAGCCACCGCCACCCGATGCAGCGGTCATTTTCTGCCACAGGGTCACACTGGCCTGTGGTTCGTAGGCGGCCCGGGCGGCCAGTTCCAGTCCCACCAGATCGGCCTCGGTTTCGTCGTCGCGGCTGAACTTGAGCGACAACAATTTGGTGCCCAAATCGGCCGCCACGTTGCCCAGATCGCCCAGGCCCAGCAGCTGCGCCCCCAAGGAGAGGCCGATGCTGGTGGCTTGCGATTTGGCCAGCCGTTCCCGCGAGTGTTCGCGCAAGGCGTGCGCCATTTCGTGGCCCATGATCATGGCCGCTTCGTCTTCGCTCAGTTTGAGTTTGTCCAAAATGCCGGTGTAAAACACGATTTTGCCGCCGGGCATGCAAAAAGCGTTCATTTGGCTGCTGCCAATCAGGTTGACTTCCCACTTCCAACTGCGGGAACGGTCATTCCAGACGGTGGTTTGCGGGACCAATTGGCGCGCAATGCCGTGCAACATTTTGAGTTGCGGGTGGTTGGCGGGTGCCAAAGCCTTTTGGGCTTCGGCCTCCTGCAACATTTGCCGGTATTGCTGCAGCGCGGCCCGTTCCAAAGTTTCGGCGGGCACCAATTTGCGTATGGCAGACGATTTGCCCACATCCACTTGCGCCACGGCGGTGCCGGCCACAGTGCTGGCCGCGCCAGCAGCCGCAGCCCGCAAAAACCCCCGGCGCGAAGACCACAGGTGTTGGGGGCGGTCGTCCGCTGCCGCGTCGGTTACGGGCAGGGAAGAAGTTGTTTGTTTCGCGTCGCAAAGCCAGCACATGTGTCAATAATAGTCAAAACCACAGGTTGAGTCCCACACCATGTCAGAAACAGCTGCCAACGCCCCTTCCAGCCCGCCCGCCAAAGACTGGCGAACCGTGTGGCGTGTTTACCTGGAGCCGGCCTCGTTGCGCATGTTTGCGCTGGGCTTTTCGGCAGGCTTGCCCTTGTTGTTGGTGTTGGGGACCTTGAGCTTTCGTTTGCGGGAGGCCGGCCTCGACCGCTCCACCATAGGCTACCTCAGTTGGGTGGGGCTGGCTTACGGTTTCAAATGGTGCTGGGCCCCCTTGGTCGACCGCCTGCCCTTGCCCTGGTTGACCCGCGCGCTCGGTCAGCGGCGGGCTTGGTTGTTGTTGTCGCAGGTGGCGATTGCATTGGGCTTGGTGGGTATGGCCTTGGCCGACCCGCGGTTGGCCCTGGGCCCTGTGGTGGGTTTCGCCTTGTTGGTGGCATTTGCCTCTGCCACGCAAGACATTGCTTTGGACGCCTTTCGCATTGAATCGGCCGATGCGCAACGCCAAGGGGCCTTGGCCGCCACCTACCAAACCGGCTACCGCCTGGCCATGATATGGGCCGGTGCGGGGGTGTTGTGGCTGGCGGCGCGGGCCGAACTGGCCCCGGTGCAGGCCGTGGCGGGTGCCGCTTTGGTGCCAGGCGCAGCCTACCAACAGGGCGCTTGGCAAACCGCGTATTTGGTCATGGCGGCTTCCATGGCGTTGGGGGTTCTGACCGTGTTGTTGTCGCCCGAGCCGGTGCGGCGTGCGGTTGCGCAGGCGCGCAGCCTGCCGCTGTGGTTGCGCGAAGCGGTGTGGGAGCCCTTTGCCGACTTTTTGCGCCGTTACGGCAAGCAAGCCCTGCTGGTGCTGGCCCTCATAGGCGTGTACCGCATCAGCGATGTGGTCATGGGCATCATGGCCAACCCATTCTATGTTGACATGGGCTACACCAAAGACGAAGTGGCCGCCGTGACCAAGGTCTACGGGGTCATCATGACCTTGGTGGGCGCGTTTTTGGGTGGGGCGCTGGCTTTGCGTTGGGGCGTGATGCGCGTGCTCATGCTGGGAGCGGTGCTCAGTGCGGTCAGCAACTTGTTGTTTGCATGGCTGGCGGGGCATGGCCACGACGTGACCGCGCTGATCGCTGTGATTTCGGCCGACAACCTGAGCGCAGGCATTGCTTCGGCGGGCTTTATTGCCTACCTCTCCAGCCTCACCAATGTGAACTATTCCGCCACCCAGTACGCCCTGTTCAGCTCCATGATGCTGCTGGCGCCCAAGTGGTTGGCCGGTTTTTCGGGCGTGTTTGTAGATGCATACGGCTACAACACCTTCTTTGTGGGGACAGCGTTGCTGGGTTTACCGGTGTTGTTGTTGGTGTGGCTGGCCAGCCAGGTGCATGAACGAGCGCCCAGCGCCTGAACGCGGCCTTCTTTACACGCGGTACACATGTGCTTGACGCGGGCGCCGCACAGGGCTGCCACAATGGTGCAGACCCTGCCAACACATTGACCGCCTGCGCACCATGCAACCCCGTTTGTTGATGATTGAAGACGACACCCGCCTCGCTGGCATGGTGGTGGATTACTTGTCGCAATCTGGCTATCAAATGGCCCACGCAGCCGATGCCACAAAAGGTTTGGCGTTGGCGCAGTCGGGGGTGCCGGACCTGATTATTTTGGACCTGATGCTGCCCGACATGGACGGGCTGGAGGTGTGCCGCCGCCTGCGCGCCATGCCAGCCCCCTTGGGTGCTGTGCCTTTGCTGATGCTGACGGCCAAAGGCGATCCGCTGGACCGGATTTTGGGTTTGGAAATGGGCGCAGACGACTACCTGCCCAAGCCCTTTGAGCCGCGCGAGCTGCTGGCCCGTATTCGCGCTGTGCTGCGCCGCAGGGGTGAACCTGCTGCCACCGCGTCCAACGCACAAGGCACGCCCCTCATGCGCTTTGGTTCGCTGGAAATTGACCGTGACGCCAGGGTGGTGGCAGTGGCAGGGCTGCCGTGCGACCTCACCTCGTACCAGTTCGATTTGTTGGTGGCATTGGCCGAAAGGGCCGGGCGGGTGCTCAGCCGCGACCAAATCATGGAAGCGGTGCGAGGTCGCGAACTGGACGCTTTTGACCGCTCGATCGACGTGCACATTGGCCGAATCCGCAATGCAATCGAGAGCGACAGCAAAGCCCCGCGCCGTATTCTCACGGTACGGGGCGTGGGCTACGTGTTTGCCAAACAGCAAGACTGAACATGAACACTTGGTACAAACGCCTGCACCAACACCTGTATTGGCGGATTTGGTTGGCTTTGGTGGGCGCTTTGGTGGTGTTGACCATGCTGTTGGGGGTGTTTTGGCAATTCCAGGTGCAGCAAGAGCGCGAACACCGGGCCGGGCGCCAAATTGTGATTCGCGATGCAGAGGGCGATGTACTGGGCGAAGCGCCCGCCCGCGCGGTGCGCGTGCCCGGGCAGGGCCCCGAGTTTCAGGTAAAAATGCGCAACGGTGACGTGCTGTACGTGCAACTGCCGCGCCCGCCCCGTGCACCCGGCCATTGGGAACCCGCTTGGTACCAGTCTTTCTGGGCGTTTGTGGCGCTGTTGGTGGTGGTGGCCTCGGTGGTGGCGTTGGCCACTTTTCCGGTGGCCCGACGCTTGACCCAGCGCCTGGAAACCTTGCAACGTGGCGTAGAGCGCTGGGGCAACGGCGATTTGAGTGCCCGTTTGCCGGTAACCGGCAGCGACGAAGTGGCCTTTTTGGCCCAACGTTTCAATGCGGCGGCAGATCGGGTGCAGGCTTTGTTAACAGCGCACAAAACCCTGTTGGCCAACGCTTCGCACGAATTGCGGTCTCCATTGGCCCGTATCCGCATGGGCGTGGAGCTGACCGGGCCCGGTGGCCCAACGCTGGCCCAACGCGAAGAAATGGCCCGCAACATCGCAGAATTGGACCAGCTGATAGATGAAATCTTGTTGGCCAGCCGCCTGGACTTGGCCGACCCCAGCCAAGCCAGCATGGGCCCCACCGAAGAGGTGGATTTGCTGGGTCTGGCGGCCGAAGAATGCGCACGCACCGGTGCGCAACTGGACGTTACAGCGCCACCCCCCGGAGGTTTTGTGATCCAGGGTCACGCAAAACTCTTGCGCCGTTTGCTCCGCAACTTGTTGGAAAACGCCCGCCGTTACGGCCTCAAAGACGGCGATCCCGCCAGTGTGAGTGTGAACCTGGGCCCGGTCGAGCCGGGATCCCCTGCCGGCTTTTTGGTGGTCGTGAGTGACCAAGGCCCCGGCATTCCGGCGCACCTTTGTGGGCGTGTGTTTGAACCGTTTTTTCGCCTGCCAGGTGCCAGCGAGCGCGAAGGTGGCGTGGGATTGGGCCTTTCTTTGGTTCAAACCATTGCTCAGCGGCACGGTGGCTGGGCCCGTTGTGAAAGCTCGCCCCAGGGTGGTGCGAAATTCACGGTTTTTTTGTCAATTTAATTGATTTTCTCCCCCAAACGGGGGATGTTCAAACACTTGTAGCAAAAGCACAATTGCTGGGCGCTGTCACCGCACGAATGCATAAAAAATGTTCGGGTTTTTTTGAGATAGGGCAAGGCCTCGCAACCAAAACAATGCCAGAGGCCGAGCAACATCCGGTTCCCAACGACGTCCTTTCTGGACTTAAAAGCCACCCTCGGGTGGCTTTTTTTTAGGGCTGCTCGGGCGCCCGGTTGGGCGAACAGGTTTCAAAACCGTAGCGCTCGCAAAACGGGCTCCCCAGCAGGGGTAACCAATCAGGAATGCTGTAAAAATTCTTGACCATTTGGGCCAACACTTGGTCTCGGTACGCCTTGTAATTGAAGTGGGTACCGTCCAGGTAGTAGAAGGTCACCCCGCTGAGCTGAAAATGCTTCACCTTTACCGACTCAAAGTAGGGTTTGAATGGCTCGGCCTGGTCCTGGTTTTGCAAAAATATGCGCATGGGTTTTTGGTCCATCAGGCGGAAGTCAACCACTTGATCGTCTTGCCGGGCATGGTGGCGCCCAACGCCAAACACAGGAACATAGTGTTGATGGTGGTACATCAAAATCGCGGCCGGGCTGTAGGCGTATGTGGCCAAGGTGGCTTGGGCCGGCAGATCCACCGCCAACTGTTGCGCAACCGCCGAACTCTCACGCAGAAAAACCACTTTTTCATAGAGTTTGCTGGATTCCCACCAAGCGATGGGCGCCCAAGCAATGGCCGCAACTCCCAACAGGTGCGGAATGGAGAGCACCAGTGTCCAACGCCAAATTTTGGACAAACGAACCGCATCCACCCGGCAGCTTGCCCACACCATGAACACCGGCACAAAGCCCAGCACCCAGTGCAGGCCTATGGTTCTTCGGAATGCCAAAGCGGCAAACACCGCCACAGGTACTGCCCACAGGTAAAGCCAGGCAGATGATTTTTGATCTGATACGGGGTGCTGGTTTTTACGCGCACTCCACACCAGCCACGGGTTGAACAGGTAAATCAGCATGCCCAAAAAAACAGCAAACGTGCCGATCTGCCAATGCGATCCTTCGTTGCGGTTGTAAATGTTGAACATGATGTTGGTCCAACCGTGGGTGGCGTTGTAGTACACGTTCAAACCGATGGCTGGCAAGGCGCATGCAAACATCAAAGCCACGGCCCACCAACGCTCGCGCCGGGTTGCCAACAGGTGAACGGCATACGCAATGCCCAGCAGGGCAGCGAAGTACTTGGACAAAAACGCCAGGCCCACCAGCAAGCCTGCGGCCGCATACCAACCGGTGGGCTGGCTGGCCCGGTCCGCCTGCAGGTAGCAGTAGACCGACAGCACCATGAAAAAAATCAAGGGCGTGTCGGTGGTGACCAGCACAAACATCCAAGACCAAGGCATGACCAGGTAAATCGCGCCCGCCCACCAGGCAACGGCTTCCTGCTCGCGTGGAAGCCATTGTTGCATGGCTCGCACCATGCCCCATGCGATGAAACTGGTCAGAAGCACGGTGAGAGAGCGAAGCACCAACACGTGGTCGCTGATTTGGCGCAGTGCGTACAACATCCACCCCACCATGGGCGGGTGGTCTGAGTAGCCCCAGTCGGGGCGCACCCCCCATTGGTAAAAAAAGGCTTCGTCGTCGGTGATCGGGAAAAACGCCGCTATGGCCACTTTCAAGGCCAAGGTGGCCACCAGCGTGGCAGTAAAAACCCGTTTCGCCTGCGTTGTGTTGTTTGCGCTGTTGACCGGCGCTGACAGCAAATTGCCCATGGTTGCCTTACACGTCGGTTGCAAACAAAAACACCCCAGCCACAATGAGGCCGGCGCCGGCAACCCGTGTCCATGACCACGGTTCCCCCAACCAAAACACGCCCGCCAGCATGGTGATCACAAACCCCAAACTCACCATCGGGTAGGCCACACTCACATCCAACTTGGCGAGCACCCAGAGCCACACAACCGCGCTGACGCCGTACAAACACAGGCCGCCCAACACCCAAGGGTTGCGGATGGCATTGAGGTAAATGCCTGCGGTGGTTTCAGCCGACGTGCTGGGGGCGGACAAGCCGAGTTTCATGACCAGTTGGGCCGCAGCCGACATGAGCACACAAGCCAAAGCCAACAAAAGGGCCACGGTTTTGACGCCCATTTCAAAACCCCCAGCGGCGCGTGGCCATGAATGCCAACACCGCCATGGCGGCCAGGGTCCACCAGCTGAAGCGGTCGTGCAGGGCAAATTGCAAGGGGTCTTCGCCCTGCAACTCGCGGCGCCCCGTTTTGAGCCAGATGCGCATGACCCACCACAGCATGATGGGTGCCACCCCCCACAGCCAGCCCACTTGCGGGTATTGGGCTTGGCCATTTTGGCTGTCAATGTACAAAGCCAACACCAACACGGCCAAGAACCCGCTGCCTATGCCCATGGACCGCAAGCTGGGCAAATCGTCTTGGTGGTAGCCCCTGCCCCGGGCGGTTTCGGTGTCGTCCAGGTGAATCACTTCTTCCAGTTCGGAACAGCGCTTGACCAGCGCCAGGCTGAGGAACAGAAACATCGAAATCGCCAGCAGCCAATTTGACGGTTGGACGTTGGCGGTGACGGCCCCTGCAATCAGGCGCATGGTGTACAGACTGGCCAGCAAAAGCACATCGAGCACGGCGGTGCGCTTGAACTTGAATGAATAAGCGACCGTGGTGGCGGTGTAGCACGCCAGCACAGCCATCAAAGCCCAAGAATAAGACGCGGCCAAAGCGAATGCCACAAGCAAAAGGGTGCCCAGCATGGGCACGGCCGCCGCCACCGACAAAGAGCCGGAAGCGAGGGGCCGGTGGCGTTTGGTTTTGTGTTTGCGGTCGTTGGGGATGTCAAACAAGTCGTTCAACAAATAGGTGGCCGAAGCGCACAGGCCAAAAGCCAAAAAAGCCAGCCCCAAGGCCGACCACACATGGGGTGCCCATTGGTGGGCCGCCACCGCCGGAATGAACAGAAGAATATTTTTGGCCCATTGCTGCAGGCGCAGGGCTTTTCGCCAGGTGCGCCAGCCGGTGGCAGGGCCCTCAAACACCAAAGCGTTGGGATGGGTGTTTTGCAATTGCCGCAAGACTTGGGCTGGCGTGTTCACCGCAATGGCTTCCTGCGCGCACGCCCACACCGCCAAATCACTGGTGCTGTTGCCGGCGTAGGCAAAATCAGGTGTGCCGTAACGGGCTTGCACGTGCGCTTGCAAGGCCTGCAATTTGAGTGCGCCGACCCTGTTTTCACCCGCCTGCTCGCCGGTGTTGCTGGCAATCAAGGCATCGAACAGGCCCACATGACGGAACACAGACTGGGCGATGGCCTCGTCCGCGGCAGTGGCCAAAATCAGCGGCCGGCCGCCCGTCTGTTGCGCTTGCAGCCAGGCCATGAATTCGGGGTGGTAAGGCAATGTGCCCGCCTCGGGCATGCAGCGTTTGGCCACCTCGCGCTTGAAATAGGCCTTGCCTTTGAACAGCCAAAAAAACGCCAGCAGCAGCAGCCAGGGTTGCGTGCGCACCATCAAGACCAGCGATTCATGCAAGGTGTCGGTCACGCACAGGGTGCCGTCCAAGTCAACATACAACGGCCGCGCAAGGGCAGTTTGAACCGGGGGCGGTGGCGCGTTGCCGACAAAATCGCGTTCGGAGGGGGTGCCAAAATCCATGCTCGGATTCTAGCGATCGGCCCACATACAAAGTAATATGGACGCCAATTGCCATTGCTGGTTTGCAAATGTCGTTTTTAGCCAATTCCCCGCTGCTTCGAGTTTCGTTGATTGCCGACCGCAACCAACGCCTGGGCGCGTTTGGGTGGCAGGTGCTGGGGGGCGGGGCATCGCTGTTGTCCTGTGTACCTGAAGGTGACGAAGCCGAGGCCTTTGCCGCATTGGCCCGCACCCTGCCGTGCTTTGTAGACGCCACTGGCTTTGAAGGTTTGCCCGCGTTTGAGCAAACTGCTTTGAAGCTCGCGGGTGTGAAGCCGCTGGCTTTGGACGCTCTGCACACGCAGCAAGAGCCCCTGTTGCCCAGCCAGGTCAAAGCGTTGCCGCCGGCAGTGGCCTGGTTGCACGGCGCCTGGTATTTGCAACCGCCAGCGCAGCCCTCGGCCGATCAAGTGGCCTCGCGAACACAGGCGCTGGCGTTGCTCGAAAAAGTCATGGGCGACGCAGACACGCGGGACCTTGAGGCGTGTTTCCGCCAAGATGCCACTCTGGCCTACCACTTGCTGCGCTTGGTCAATTCGGCAGGAGTGGGCAGTCAACGCGAGATCACCAGCTTTTCGCAGGCGCTGTTGATTTTGGGGCGGCAGCCGCTCAAGCGCTGGTTGCAATTGTTGCTGTTTGCCGCCCGCGAAGACGATCCCCGCTCTGCCATGTTGATGGCCCATGTGTGTTTGCGTTCCCAGGGCATGGAGCGCCTGGCCCGCGAAATGGGGGCGGACAAAGCCGACCAAGACCAAGCCTTTATGGTGGGCATGTTCTCGATGCTGGGGGTGTTGTTCGGGCAACCTTTGGCCACTGTGCTCCAGCCACTGCAGCTGGCGCCCAGCGTCATGCAGGCCTTGCTGAACCACCACGGTGAATTTGGGGCTTTGCTCGAGGCTTGGGAGGGATGGGAGGCCGCCCAACCCGCTGCGCTCCATACCTTGCTCGACAAACATGGCATCGAGGTCATGGCGTTCAACGGCGCTTTGGTGCGGGCCTGCGCATGGACGGTTCAGATTGTTCGTGGGCAAGGGGGCGGCAAGTGAGCCCGGTGCAGGTGACACAAGCCACGGTTTCGCTGGATTTGGCGGGGTATGTGACCGCATGGGGCGCTGATGCGCAGGCTTTGTTTGGTTTTTCGGCCGATGAAGCGATCGGCCAGGCGATCATGTTTTTGTGCCCCGCCCAGCAAGAGGTATTCAGCGCTTTGGACGCTCTGGGTGAAGGCCAAGACAGCGCGCAGGCCGAGGTTCAACGCCGTACACGGGACGGTACGCTGTTGCCAGTGACGGAACGCATCACGCTGCTGCGCGATGCACAGGGCCAGGCGCAATTGCTGCAGGTGGACTATTTCACGCAGCAGCTGATGCTGTCGGAACCCGACCGCATGCGGCTTTACGTGCGCATCATAGAAGACAGCCACCAGGGTGTGCTGGTGACCGACCGGCATGAACGCATCGTGATGGTGAACAGCGCGTTCACCCGAATCACGGGCTACACCCCGGAAGAAGCCATAGGCCAAACCCCAGATTTGCTGCGCTCGGGGCGGCACGACTTTGAGTTCAGAAGCCAGGTTCGTTCGGCCATGCAGGGTGCCGGGCTGTGGTTCGGTGAAATTTTGGGGCGCCGCAAAAACGGTGAAGTCTTCCCTCAGTCGGTTTCCATCAGTGCTTTGCGCAACGATGCGGGTGAGGTTTCGCACGCGTTCTCGATTTTTTCTGACATCACCAGCTTCAAGGAAACCGAGGCGCGGTTGCAGCGCTTGGCCAACTTTGACAGTGTGACCGGCCTGCCCAACCGATCGTTGTTGAACCAACTGCTGGCCCAGGCCCTGACCTTTGCCCGGCGCAACCACGATGCCGGTGCCGTGCTGGTGGTGCAAATGCAGCGCCTGAACACGGTTTACGACACCCTGGGGCACGAACTTGCCGATGCCTATGTGGCCGAGTTGGCCCAGCGCATGCGCACCGCTTTGCGTGAACAAGATGTTTTGGCCCGATTGAGCCATGACAAATTTGCGGTGGGGCTGTTGAATATTCCCAAGCGGGAGCATGCTGGTCTGGTGGCACAAAAACTCTTGGCCGCGCTGACGCCGCCTGTGGTGTTGCCCACCGGAACGGTGCATGGCAGCGCTTGCATAGGCATTTCTTTGTACCCCGAAAACGGCATGGATGCCTCGGCGCTGCTGCGGTGCGCCGAAATGGCCACCGTTCGTGCCAGCGAAGCGGACGATGCGGTGCCGCTGTACTTCAGCCATGAAATGAATGCCCGCGCAACGGAACGTTTTCGCATAGAAAGCGAGTTGCGCCACGCGTTGGCCCATGGTGAACTGCTGTTGTACCACCAGCCCAAGGTGAGTTTGCGCAACGGCCGCATTGTGGGCGCCGAAGCATTGATGCGGTGGCAACACCCGGTGCATGGCCTGATGCCACCGGGCAATTTTGTGCCGGTTGCCGAAGAGACCAGCTTGATTTTGGAGCTGGGTGAATGGGTGTTGCACGAGGCTTGTCGTCAAATCCAGGCGTGGGGTCAACGCGGTTTGAACATGCCGCCACTGGCGGTAAACCTTTCGGCCAGGCAATTCGACAAGCATTTGCCCCGCAGCATGGAAGCCTTGCTGCAGCAGTACCAAATCAAGCCCGCGCAGCTGAAGTTGGAAATCACCGAAAGCCTGGTGGTCCGGGGGGCGGACGAGGTGATTCCCATCATGAACGATTTGGTGGCCATGGGGTTCAGCATTGCGCTCGATGACTTTGGCACGGGTTATTCCAGCTTGGCCTATTTGAAGAAATTTCCCATCACCACGCTCAAAATCGACCGGGCGTTTGTGGTGGGCATTCCGGCCGAGCCGAATGACTGCGCCATTGCGCAGGCCATTGTGACCATGGGGCAGCAGCTGCGGCAGGAAATTGTGGCCGAAGGGGTGGAAACCCGAGACCAAATGACGTTTTTGCGCCAGCTGGGTTGCGATCAACTGCAGGGCTATTTGTTCAGCAAGCCGCTGCCGGTGGCCGACTACGAACGCCTGGTGCAAGAAGACGTTCGTTTGCCCCTGGATTGAAGGGCTGCCGGGCCTGGGGGTGCCAGCGGCAGTGCATCAGGCCCAGTCTGACAATCCCAGGATGCGTTCGCCCAAAGGGGTAAGGGTGGCAGTGGGGTATTTCAGCTTTTCCCAGGCCCGAGGATCGCCCGGAAACGCGTAGCCTTGAGGGGCTTCGCGTTCGCGCCAGGACTTGATCCGTGCCTCGCGCAGCGAGGCGTCATTGCCGTTGGCGGGCGTGTAAGCAATGTATTGGGCCATGCGCACCAGGTGGTCGCTGCTGTTGGGGCGGATGCCATGGGCCAGCAGGCTGTTGAAAATCAAAAAATCGCCTGCCTGCATCGGAATGAATTCCACCGGCCAGGGCAGGTCGTCTACATTGGGGCGCCAGGGGTTGCGGTCGGCGGGCGCGGTCTTGCGCCATTCTGTGAAGTTTTTGAACAGCTCGGGGATGCACTGAAAACCGCCGCTCTCTGGACTGGTGTCGGACAAGGCCAGCACGCCCTGCACATTCACCGGTAGCGGGTCCAGCGTGGTGTCGGCATCCCAATGGATGAAGCCGGTGAACTGGCGCGCGCCGCGGTTGGGGGTGTTGAGGTTGGCGCGGTCGATGCTGACCCAAAGGTCTTCTCGGTCCCAAATGTCGACAAAAGCGTCGTACACGCGCTGTGTCTGGCGGTTGTTCCACAGCGTTTGGTGTTGGTAGGTTTCCACCATGCCGGAGCCGTTGAGTTCTTTCATCTCGTGGCCGCGCCGCTCGATCTGGTTCCAGGTGCTGGGGTCTTTGGGGTCCCAGTCCTGGAATTCCCACAGGAAATCGGTGGTGGCTTTGACCTGTTCGGCCGCGATGGCCTGTTTGATGACCACATAACCGTAGGTCTGCCAGTGCGCAAACTCGGCCTCGGACAGCACACGCAGCGGCAGTTTCTTGCGAATGTCGCGCAGCTGTTCGTTGGCGGTGTACGAGAGGGTGGGGTTGCCGGGGCGTTGGTCGCCGTAACGGTAGCGGTCGTTCATGTCGGTCTCCTGGGCTTTTTGCCGGTTTGGGCTGCTTCAAATTGTGGAAAAAGGCACCCGCACGCGGTACCTGAGAACTGCCAGATACTGATACGATTCTGACTTCTTTGTGTAACTCAAGGTCATGAAAGCGCAATTTGAACAGGTGACCGTGCCTGCGAGCGAGTCTTGGAGACTGTTGTGGCGGGAATTGCCGGAATTGCCCTTTCTGTGGCACTACCACCCGGAATTCGAGCTGACGCTCACACTGAACGCACAGGGGCAGCGCTACGTGGGCGACAGCCTGGAGGACTTTGCTTCGGGCGACTTGGTGCTTACCGGCCCCAACCAGCCCCACACCTGGGCCGCCACCGAACGACCCGATATCCACCAGCCCATGCTGGCCGTGGTGATGTGGTTTCGCATTGACTGGCTGGAACGAGCCTTGGCCGACTGGCCCGAGCTGGGACTGCTGCAAAATTTGTCGACCCGGGCCGGGCGCGGGCTCAAGTTTTCAGACGCCGCCCGCGCGCAAGTGCAGCCTTTGATCCTCGCGTTGCAGGCGCAAGAGCCGGCGCTGCGCTTGCCCACACTGTTGCAAATTCTTGTCTTGCTCGCCAAAGACGCAGGGGCGCGCCCTTTGGCCACGCACGCCTACACGCCGGCCGGCGACAAGGTGGGCGAGCGTATGGGCAAGATTTTGCGCCGCCTGCACGAACAGGCTGCCGAAACGGTGTCGGCGTTGGCGCTCGCAAATGAGGTGGCAATGTCGGTGGGGGCTTTTCACCGCTTCTTCAAGCGCCACACCGGCATGACGGTGCTGGACTACATGGCCCAATTGCGCATCGGCCAGGCTTGCCAGTTGTTGATCAACACGTCGCTGCCCATCAACGTGATTGCCAGCGACGTGGGTTACGGCACGCTGGCGCATTTCAACCGCCAGTTTTTGCTGCGCAAGGGCATGACGCCAAGGGCGTTTCGCGCCAGTTACCAAGCCGGCCATCGCCCGCCCGGCTTAACCACCGCCTTGTGAGCGGTTGTGGCTGGCTTGGCCAACAGCAGACGGTGGGTGCGCTCGGCTTCAACCCCGCGAAGCTTGGGCGGCGGGTGCTTTCAGCGGCACATGCCGCGCGCCCCAAGCCAGCGCCGCTGCGGTGACCACGACCACGCCCATGGCCCAGGTGAGTGAGGCGCTTTGTGCAATGGTTCCTATCAGCGGGGGGCCCACCATGAAACCGGCATACCCAATGCTGGACACCGACGCGATCGCCGCCGCGCGTGTGGTACCGGGTACGCGGGTGGCTGCATTGAACAAAATCGGCACCACAGGGGCCAGCCCGGCGCCCACCAGCGCGTAGCCCAGCACCGACACCCAGGGGTCACCAGACACCAAAACGGTCGCCATGGCGGCGGCCGCGGTCAAGCCACCGGCTTTCAAAATCGAACCTTCGCTGAAACGTTCGCGCAGGGAGTCTCCGGTAAAGCGGGCCACCGCCATGGCCCCGGAAAATGCGGCGTAGCCCCATGCGGCCATGTCCTGGGTCATGCCGACCTCTTGTTTCAGGTACAGCACGCACCAGTCGTACATCACACCTTCAGCGCTCATTCCGGCAAATATCAACAGCCCGATCAACAGCAAAGTGCCCCGCGGCCACGCGAATTGGGCTTTGGGTTCCTGTGACTCGTCTTGCGGATGGGTGCGCAGCATGGTGCGAGACGCCGCCCAAACACACAGGGCCATGCCCAACCCCACCCCCAACAACTGCGTGGCTGCGGGCACTTCGGCGCGCAAAAAAGCACCGGTGAGGGCGGCTCCGGTCATGCCGCCCACGCTGAACATGCCATGCAGGTTGCCCATGACCGCCCGACCGCCCAGGGCTTCCAGGGCGGACCCTTCGGTGTTGATGGCCACATCGTAAAGGCTCATGGCGGTGCCAAACCACCACATCGACAGCGCCAACATCCAGACCGAAGGCCAGTGCAGCACCAATGCCAGCAGCACACCCATGACCCCGGCAGCCAAGGCGGTGGCTCCGCGCGGCCCAATGCGTCCGATCACCCGGCCTGCAAAAAACAGCGACGACACCGCCCCAAATGCCGCAGCCAGCAGCATGCCAGAGAGGGCCATTTCCCCCAGGTCGTATTGCAGTTTGACCGAGGGTATGTGCACCCCCCAGGCCCCGCTGAGCACGCCCAACAAAGCAAACTGTATGCGTGTGGAACCCAGGGCTTGTTTGATTTGCACCGCGGTGGGTGCGCCTTCCACGCGTGCGTCTGGAATGGTTTCAATCGGGTCGGGGTGGGTCATTTTTCTGTGGAGCAGGTATCAGATTTTCACGGGCAGGCCGGTGGCAGCACTGGCGTAAATGGCGTCCAAAATCTCCATCACGATCAGGCCCTGTTCGCCGCTGGCGTCGTGGGGTTGGCCGGTCAGTATGGCTTGCGCATAGTGGTGCATGGCCGACTTGGCGGGCGTGGGGGGGGTGTGCATGTGCATGTCGAACGGCGCGCCGTTGTGCTCCAAAAACACGTCGGCGGCGAAGGTGTAACCTTCGTTCAGGTTGCGTTGCAGCAGACCTGCTTTGGTGCCCAGCAAGCGGGTTTCCATCAGTTCCGCCTCTTGTATGTTGGCCGCCCATGAGGCCTCCAGCACCAGCGTGGCGCCGTTCTCAAAGCGGATGAACCCGGCCGCCAGGTCTTCCACATCAAATGCCTTGCCGGACGCAGCGGCCAAGGGGCCTGCTATCGGGTTGTAGGTGTTGCCCATGACCCAGGTGGGCTGGGGGTAGCCCATCAGCCACAGGGCCAAATCCAGGCGGTGCACGCCCAAGTCGATCAAAGGGCCACCGCCTGCCAGGGCTTTTTGACCAAACCAGCCCCCAAAACCCGGCATGCCGCGGCGGCGGTGCCACACCGAACGGCCAAAGTAAAAGTCGCCGAACAAGCCGGCATCGACCTGGGATTTGAGTGCTTGCGACTGGGCACTGAACCGGTACGAGAAGTTGATCATCAGGCGCTTGCCCGCCTGCTGGGCGGCTGCCAGCATGGCGCGGCCTTCGTCGGCGTTCATGGCCATGGGCTTTTCGCACAGCACGTGGCATCCGGCATGCAATGCGGCGATGGTCAGTTCCATGTGGAATTTGTTGGGCGTGCACACGCTGACCGCGTCCAACTGTTGGCGCCCCCACATCTGCGCCGCGTCGGTGTAACGGGCCTTAATGCCAAATTGGTCGCCCACCGCCTGCAAGCGGGCCGGGTCGGCGTCCACAATGGCCACCACGTCCACATGGGGGTGTTCCTTCCAGCCTTCAATGTGCATGCGGCCTATGCCCAGGCCTATCACGGCCACGCGCAGGCGTTGGGTGCCGGCCATTGCGTTGGCCTGCCGGGGGCTGGCGGCTGCTTGTGCCTGGTAGTCGCTCATTGAATGTCCCCTTGGTTTTGCACAATGCCCACTTTGGAGAAGGTCACGTTCTTGGGGCTCAGTTTTTCCAGCGCGGGGCTGTTGGGGCACACGTCCACCTGTTGAATGCGGGGCGCCGCCCATTGCACCGCGTTGGACAGCACTTGCTGCACGTTCGGGTCAAAATAAGTGGGGTAGGCTTCGTGGCCGGGGCGGAAGTAAAAAATCCGGCCATGACCACGCTGCCAGCACAGGCCCGAGCGGAACACCTCGCCGCCTTCAAACCAAGAAATGAACACGGTTTCATCGGGTGCGGGCACGTCGAAACGTTCGCCGTACATCTCTTCGTAAGGCAGCTCAAAATACTCGCCCAGGCCAGCTGCTATGGGGTGGGAGGGTTCAATCACCCAAACCCGTTCTTTTTCATCTGCTTCGCGCCATTTGAGTGAACAGTTGGTGCCCAGCATGCGGCGGAAGATTTTGCTGAAGTGCCCCGAATGCAGCACGATCAAGCCCATGCCTTCCAGCACGCGCTTTTGCACCCGGTCTACCACCTCCTCGCTGACCTTGCCGTGGGCTTTGTGGCCCCACCACACCAGAACGTCGCAGTCGGCCAGGCGTTCTTCGCTCAGGCCATGCTCGGGTTGGTCCAGCGTGGCGGTGCTAATTTCCAGGGGCAATGCGCCCCGGCTGGCGGCCGGTTTGTTTTGCAGCCCTTGGGCAATCGCGTTGTGGATGCCATCAGGGTAAATGGCCCCTACGGCTGGGTTCTCGCGTTCGTGTTGGAACTCGTTCCAGACGATGACAGAAATCTTGGCTTTTTGCATGGTGCTGAAGTGAAGATGTGGCTGTTGAAAAATCATTTAACAGCCGATAATTTAACGATCAGCCGTTGCATCATCCAGCAAATAAACCATCAAAAAACCGAGAAAGATGACAAAAAACCTGGATTCAAAACCACAGGTTTCCAACCGCGAACACCACTGGCTTGCCTCAATGCCGCAAACGCCCCCGCAGGTGCCCAACGGTGGCTCGGCCATGCGCCACATGTTGCAGCAGCACTTGTACGGTGTTTTGAATGGCCAGGTGGTGTTGCATTGCCCCAGTGCCCACCGGGGCCTGGAGCCCACCGCGGCGGGGCATTTCCATTTGGCGCCCGAGCTTTTTGTTCAGGTTTCAGGCCACACCAGGTTCGTGTTTCCGCAGGGTCACTTGACTGTGCAGGCGGGCCAGGCGGCGCTGCTGCCGCCTCAGTTGGTCCACAGTGAGGTGGTTGGCCCCGACGACCAAGGGCCTTTTTGCAACATTGTGATCTATGCCGAAAGCGGCGCACTGTCCAGCCACGTGGCCAGCGAACTGCAACCTGGGTTGCCCAGCATCCAGCACTTGGAGGTGCGCCATCACGCGGCGGCACACCAGGTACACCGTTGGCTCATGGAGGCCGCCGCGACGCAGGCACTGCAGGGCGAGCACCCTTGCGCGTCGGTGCAACAACGCGCCTTGGTGGTGGCTGCCCTGGCCAGTGTGCTGCAGGTGCTCGACACCACCGACCAGGCCGCCAAGCCTGAACCCGCCTTGGTCAGCAAGGTGCGGGTTTGGGTGCAAAACCACTTGGGTGATCAGGCCCTGAGCGTGCAAGGCCTGGCGCTGCAATCGGGTTGTACCGCCGACCATTTGTCACAAGCCTTTCACCGCCACACGGGTGAGCACTTGGTGGGCTACATCACGCGGCTGCGCATGGAGCGCGCTGCCCATTTGTTGGCCGAGCACGAGATGGCCATCAAAGCAGTGGCCTGGGCTTGCGGGTACAGCAGTGCCAGTTATTTCATCCGCAATTTCCGGCAGCGCTACGGCACCACCCCTTTGGCGTGGCGCGAGCAAGCCGCAAGCAACGCCAAAGGCTGAGCGCTTCAGCTCTGCAGATGCTGTTTGAAAAAAGCCAGGGTGCGCGACCAAGCCAGTTGCGCGGCCGCCGCATCAAAGCGGGGGGTGGTGTCGTTGTTGAAGCCGTGCTGGGTGCCGGGGTAACGGTGGGCCTCGAAGCGCGCGCCCGCGGCTTGCAGCGCGGCCTCGTAAGCCGGCCAGGCGGCGTTGATTCGTTCATCGACGTCGGCAAAATGGATCAACAAGGGCGCTTTGACCTTGCTGGCATCCGCTGCGGCGGGGTGGTTGCCGTAGAAGGGCACTGCAGCTTGCAAGCTGGCTATTTGAGTGGCCAAAAAATGGGCCATGCCGCCGCCGTAGCAAAAACCCACCACGGCCAGGCGGCCGTTGCAGTCTTTGCGCTGGAGCAGCGACGCATGTGCCGCCAAGAAGTCTTCGCGGGTTTTGGCCTGGTCAAGCTGTGCAAACAAGGCGCGGGCTTTGTCCTCGTCACCGGGGTAGCCTCCCAAAGGGGTCAGGGCGTCTGGTGCAAACGCAACATAGCCCTCCAGGGCCAGGCGGCGGGTGATGTCTTCGATGTGGGGGTTGAGGCCGCGGTTTTCGTGCACCACCAACACGCCGGGCAAAGGGCCTTTGGCTTGGGCCGGCCGGCACACATAGGCTTTGCAGCTGCCGTAACCCTGGGGTGAACCAAAAGTCACGGTTTCGGTGTGCAAGCGCGCGTCGTTCGGAGGCACCACCTGGGCTTGCGCAAAGTTGGGGCTCAAGGCGGCCAACAGGCCTGCAGCGGTCAAACCCCCAACCGCAAATTTGCGGGCGCGCTCCAAAAAGCCTCGGCGGTCAATGTCGCCATGCACATAAGCGTCAAACAATATCAACAACTCTTGGTCAAAATCGGCTGCAGTCAATCGCGGCAAGGTCATGGGGTTTGCTCCGGGCAAGGCAGTTAATGCAAAGAATGACACCGCAGCCTAAACCAAAACACTTTTGTTTGCACAAGCCCCCACAGAAACACCACCCTTGCAAGGTTGGTGCCAGTGTGTTGGATAAACTGCGCCCACACAAGCATTACAAAAGAGGCGACAGCTTTGGGCGATTCATTTGACTACATCGTGATCGGTGGCGGAACCGCCGGCAGCCTGTTGGCCAACCGGCTCAGCCGCAAGCACAGCGTGCTGCTGATTGAAGCGGGGCAGAAAGACGACTACCACTGGGTGCACATTCCCGTGGGGTATTTGCACTGCATAGGCAACCCTCGCACCGACTGGCTCTACCAAACCGAGCCGGTGCCCGGCCTCAACGGGCGCAGTTTGCGCTACCCCCGCGGCAAGGTGTTGGGCGGCAGCAGCAGCATCAACGGCATGATCTACATGCGGGGGCAGGCCCGCGATTACGACCAATGGGCCCAACTGACCGGCGATGATGCCTGGACCTGGAAAAACTGCTTGCCCGACTTTATGGCCCACGAGGACCACCAGCGGCTGGACCCTGACCAACCCGCCGACAGCAACTTTGCAGCGTTGCATGGCCATCGGTCCAAGGGCAGCACGGGTGAGTGGCGTGTTGAGAAGCAGCGCCTGCGGTGGGACATCTTGGAGGCATTTTCGGCCGCAGCCCAGCAGGCCGGCATTCCAGCAACCGACGACTTCAACGGCGGCAACAACGAGGGCGTGGGTTATTTCGATGTCAACCAAAAAGCGGGATTGCGCTGGAACACCGCCAAGGCCTTTTTGCGGCCCACCTGCTATGGGCGCGCCAATTTTGAAATGTGGAATGGCGCGCAAGTGTCCCGCTTGCTGATTGAGACCGACCCTGATGGCAACGTGCGTTGCAGCGGAGTGGAGGTGTGGACCGGGCAAGAGATGGTGACTGCCCATGTCATGCGGGAGGTGGTTCTGAGTGCCGGGGCGGTGGGGTCACCCCAAATTTTGCAGCTCTCGGGCATCGGCTCTGCTGCGCATTTGCAATCGGTGGGGGTGCAGCCCAAGGTTGATTTGCCAGGGGTGGGGTACAACCTCCAAGACCATTTGCAAATTCGTTCAATGTTCAAGGTGCAAGGCGCCCAAACGCTGAACACGCTGGCCAACAGCTTGTGGGGCAAAGCCAAAATCGGCTTGGAATACGCGCTCAAACGCACCGGCCCCATGAGCATGGCCCCCAGCCAGCTGGGCGCGTTTGCCCGCAGCGGGTCTGGCCAAATCTGGCCCAATTTGCAGTACCACGTGCAACCCCTGAGCCTGGAGTCATTCGGGGAACCGCTGCACCCGTTCCCAGCGATCACCGCCAGTGTTTGCAACCTCAATCCCACCAGCCGGGGCAGTGTGCTGATCAACAGCCCTCGATTCGAGGACGCCCCGTCCATTGCTCCCAACTACCTGGCCACCGCCGAAGACCAGCAGGTTGCAGCAGACAGTTTGCGCTTGACCCGTCGCATCGTCGCGCAGCCCGCCCTGGCGGCATACCGGCCAGAGGAATTCAAGCCCGGCCCGCAATTTCAAAGCGACGAGGAGCTGGTGCGGGCGGCGGGGGACATCGGTTCGACCATTTTCCATCCTGTCGGCACGACCGCCATGGGGCGTGACGGCGACCCCCAAGCGGTGTTGGACAGTCATTTCCGCGTACGCGACGGCAAGGGTGGGCGCATTGCCGGTTTGCGCGTGGTGGATGCCGGTGCCATGCCCGCCATCACCAGCGGCAACACCAACAGCCCCACCTTGATGATGGCTGAAAAAGCCGCTGCATGGATGATGTCTGGCCAGTGAAGTGGGGGATGAAACCCGCGATGTACCCTAGGGGTAACTCCTGATGCCCAAAGTCGGTGCGTGTCCATACAATGCGCACACTCGCAGGTTCCAAGGTTGACTCCAGGGCCTCACAGCGAGAGGACCGAGGAGACAACTTCCAACTCCAACAACATCCAAACAGCGTCCCAAGAGATGCCTATTCAAAAGCCGACCCCTGGGTCGGCTTTATTTTTTTCCAGGCTTCAGGCGCGTTGAACCGGCACCGGTTTGCCTTTGTCGTCTATGGCCACATAGGTCAAGGTGGCTTCGGTCACTTTTACAAAATGCCCTTGGTTGCTGTAACGCTCGGCCATCACTTCAACTTGCACCGTGATGGATGTGTTACCCAAACGCGTGACCTGAGCGTAAAAGCTCAAAATGTCCCCCACACGCACCGGTTGTTTGAACACAAACTCGTTCACCGCCACCGTGGCCAAGCGGCCCCGAGCGTATCGGGCTGGCAACACCGAACCCGCCAAGTCCACCTGGGCCATCACCCAACCGCCAAAAATGTCGCCGTTGGCATTGCAATCGGCCGGCATGGGAATCACCTTCATCACCAACTCGCGCGGTGTTGGCAAGCCGTGGTCGGCGTTGTGTTCGGGTTTTGGGCCGTTGGAGGTTGCTGGGGGCACAATGGGCGTATTCATGTTTCGCATTGTCTCGCATGCGCCCAGCTTTCACCACACCTGCCACTCCCAGCACCGCCCAAGCGTCCCCTTCGGTTTCGGGGGCCAACCTGCCTGCTGCCGATTGGCGCACTTTGAGCCGCCTTTTCCCTTACCTGTGGCAGTACCGCTGGCGGGTTGCAGCTGCCTTGCTTTTCATGGTGGGTGCGAAGTTTGCCAACGTGGGGGTGCCGCTGCTGCTCAAAGAGCTGGTCGATGCTTTGACGCCCCCCAAGGGCCAAGGTTTGATTCCGGGCCTGCCCGCAGGGAGCGAAGCCCTGTTGGTGGTGCCCGTGGGGCTGCTGCTGGCTTACGGTTTGCTGCGTTTTTCCACCAGCCTGTTCACCGAATTGCGCGAGTTGATTTTTGCCAAGGCCACCGAAGGGGCCACCCGAAAAATCGCGCTGCAGGTGTTCGGGCACTTGCACGAACTGAGCCTGCGCTTTCATCTGGAGCGTCAAACCGGGGGCATGACCCGCGACATTGAACGCGGCACCCGAGGGGTGCAGTCGCTCATTTCCTATTCGCTCTACAGCATCTTTCCCACGTTGCTGGAGGTGGCGCTGGTGCTGGTGCTGTTGGGCACCCAATTTGAGTTGTGGTACGTGTGGGTCACGCTGGGGGCGTTGGTGCTTTATGTGACCTACACCGTGAAAGTGACCGAATGGCGGACCCAGTTTCGCCGGCAAATGAACGAACTGGAATCGGCCACCCAAACCAAGGCCATAGATTCGCTGCTGAATTTTGAGACGGTCAAGTATTTCAACAACGAAGCCTTCGAAGCCGCCCGTTATGACCAAAGCCTGGAGCGTTTGCGCAAGGCGCGGCTCAAAAGCCAAACCACGCTGTCCATGCTCAACGCGGGGCAGCAACTCATCATTGCCACTGCGTTGGTGGCCATGCTGTGGCGCGCGACAGCCGGGGTGGCTTCTGGGGCCATGACGCTGGGCGACTTGGTCATGATCAATGCCTTCATGATCCAGCTCTACATCCCGCTCAATTTTTTGGGTGTGCTCTACCGCGAGATCAAACAGAGCCTGACCGACCTCGACAAAATGTTTGCGCTGCTGGACCGCGAACGCGAAATTGCCGACGCCCCAGGAGCTGCCGACTTGCGGTTGGACGGCCCCCCCGAAGTGCGTTTTGAGAATGTGCATTTTGCCTACGAGCCCGAGCGCAAAATCCTGCACGGCATCAGCTTTACCATTCCGGCGGGCAAAACCGTGGCGGTGGTGGGGCCGTCTGGGTCGGGCAAATCGACCCTGGCCCGCCTTTTGTACCGCTTTTACGATGTGGGTTGCCCGGGTGCAGCCAGGCTGCCGGTTGAGACCGGCTCGATTCGGGTGGCCGATCAAGACATCCGTGGCGTTACCCAAGCCAGTTTGCGCCAAAGCATAGGCATCGTGCCGCAAGACACCGTGTTGTTCAACGACACCATTGAATACAACATTTTGTACGGTCGCCCGCAAGCCGGGCAGGAACTGGCTGTTGCGGCGGCGCAAGCCGCACACATTCACGACTTCATTCAGAAGCTGCCCAAAGGCTACCAAACCATGGTGGGCGAGCGCGGGCTCAAATTGTCGGGGGGCGAAAAGCAACGCGTGGCCATTGCGCGCACCTTGCTCAAAAACCCGCCCATCGTCATTTTTGACGAAGCCACATCGGCGCTGGACTCGGCCAACGAGCGTGCCATACAGGCTGAACTCAAAACCGCGGCCCGCAACAAAACCACGCTGGTGATTGCGCACCGGCTGTCCACCGTGGTGGATGCCCACGAAATTTTGGTGCTGGAGAATGGCCGCATTGTGGAGCGCGGCAGCCACACCGACTTGGTGGCGTTGGGTGGCGCGTACGCCCGCATGTGGGCCTTGCAACAAAGCGGTGCGGAGGCGGCCTGATGGAAACCAAGTGGCTCGAAGATTTTGTCAGTCTGGCCGATACCCGCAGTTTCAGCCGGTCGGCACAGCTGCGCCATGTGACCCAGCCGGCTTTTTCGCGGCGCATCCAGTCGCTGGAGGCTTGGGCAGGCACCGACTTGGTGGACCGCAGCTCTTACCCCACACGCCTAACCGCCGCAGGGCAAACGCTGTATGAACAGGCACTCGACATTTTGCAGGCTGTGCAATCCACCCGCGCGATGCTGCGGGGCCAACACCCCGGCGCCCAGGACACGATTGAATTTGCCGTGCCCCACACCTTGGCCTTCACCTTCTATCCGCGTTGGTTGTCGGGGTTGCGTGGGCAAATGGGGGCGATCAAAAGCCGCTTGCACGCCTCCAACGTGCACGACGCGGTACTGCGGTTGATGGAGGGCCACTGCGACCTGTTGCTGGCCTACCACCACCCTTCGCAACCGTTGCAGCTGGACCCGAACCGGTACGAAATGCTGACCTTGGGCCAAGAGGTGCTGCTGCCCTATGTGCGCCCCGACCTGCAAGGGCA
>JBDKEX010000156.1:0-9371 GCA_039798985.1 Pseudomonadota bacterium
GCCCCTTGTGGCACCGGGCCAGGCGGGCGGTGTAGAAGCCATCGTTATGAACGCTTCGGGCTGCGGCGTCACGGTAAAGGAATACGGGCACTTGCTGCGCGACGACCCGGCCTACGCCGAAAAAGCCGCGCGCATCAGCGCCCTGACGCGGGACCTGAGCGAATTCCTGCCCGACCTGGTGCCTGCCTTGAAAAGCAAGTTGCGCCCCTTGCAAGAGCACATGCACCTGGCTTACCACTCACCCTGCACGCTGCAACATGGCCAGAAATTGCGCGGGGGCGTTGAGCAACACCTGGGCGCTCTGGGGTTCAAGGTTGAAGTGGCCCCAACAGAGAGCCATTTGTGTTGTGGTTCAGCCGGCACTTATTCGGTGTTGCAGCCCGAGCTGTCTTACCAGCTGCGCGATCGCAAGCTGGGGCACCTGCAACCCTTGGGTGCATCGGTCATTGTGTCTGCCAACATCGGTTGCATTGGGCACTTGCAGTCTGGCACTGAAACGCCCGTCAAGCACTGGGTTGAGGTGCTGGATGCCGCGCTTGTTACTTAAGCCTTCAGCGCCTCTTCAATGTCAGCAGCCAGCTTGGCAGGCGCATCTTGGGGCGCATAGCGTTTGATGACGCTGCCATCGCGGGCCACCAAAAATTTGGTGAAGTTCCACTTGATGGCCCGGGTGCCCAAAATACCGGGGGCTTGGGCGGTGAGCCATTGCCACAAAGGGTGCGCGCCCGGCCCGTTGACTTCGACCTTGGCCATCACAGGGAATGTGACGCCGTGGCTGCGCTGGCAGAACGCCAAAATGCTTTCGTTGCTGCCGGGGTCTTGACCGCCGAACTGGTTGCAAGGAAACCCCAACACCACCAGGCCTTGGTCGGTGTATTGCTCGTGCAAGGCCTGCAAGCCAGACAATTGGGGCGTGTACCCGCAGGCGCTGGCGGTGTTGACCACCAGCAGCACCTGGCCACGGTACAAGGCCAAAGGCCACTCTTGGCCAGTGGATGAGTGTGCGGTGAAATCAAACGCTGTGGTCATGGTCAGCCGTGCAAGTCGTCGCGTCGGGCAATCTCCAGCAGGCGCTCGAGTTCGTGGGGATGCACCCGCTCGTTGTGCGCATGCCAACGCTTGATCACCCACATCACACCGGCCACCACCAAACCAAAAGCGGTGATGGCACCGAACGCCGACATTCCCATGCCGGTGGAAAAGCTATACATAAAGCCCAGCACCAAGATACACGCCTGCTCATTGAAATTTTGCACCGCAATTGAGCGCCCAGCGCCCATGAGGTTGTGGCCACGGTGTTGCAGCAAGGCGTTCATGGGAACCACCAAAAACCCACCCAAGCCGCCCAAGACGATCAAAAACGGCGCGGCCAGCCAAACGTTGTCAATAAAGTTCATGAGGACCACCAACAGGCCCATGGCAATGCCCAGCGGCATCACCCCCGTGGCTTGATCCAGCCGCATGCGCATAGAAGCCACCACCGCCCCCACCGCGGTGCCTATGGCCACCACACCCACCAGAGACGACGCCTGCGTGGTCGTGTAGCCCAGGGCCGCGGCCGCCCAAGCCAGCACGATGTAGCGCAAATTGCCACTCACCCCCCAAAACAGGGTGGTGGTGGACAGGGAGATCTGCCCCAAACGGTCGCGCCACAAACGGGTGTTGCAAATCCAGAAATCGGGCAACAACGCCAAGGGGTTGCTGGGCATGTGCCGCGGCGCCGCACCCGTGAGCGGAATGCGGGTGTTGAACCAGGCGGCCAAGGCGTAAACAAACACCAGCCCCACAATGGCCGCCTCGGGGGCAGTGTCCAACCCGGTGTGGACGCCCGGAATGTCTATCGACAGCAAGTGGCCGGACAACACCGGCCCCACCAACTGCCCGCCCAGCACCACACCCAAAATAATGGATGCAATGGTGAGCCCTTCGATCCAGCCGTTGGCCTTGACCAACTGAGACGGCGGCAACAGCTCTGTGAGGATGCCGTACTTGGCAGGCGAATACGCAGCGGCCCCCAAACCAACCACCGAATACGCCAGCAAGGGGCTGATGGGGGTGAGCATCAACAAACACCCGGTTACCTTGATGGCGTTGCTGATGAACATGACGCGCCCTTTGGGCTTGGCGTCGGCAAACGCCCCCACAAACGGCGCCAGCACCACATAAAACAGGGCAAACATGGGCACCAAAGCGGCACTTTGCCACTCCGGGGCTTGGCGGCTGCGCAACAACTCCACGGCCACAACGAACAACGCGTTGTCGGCCAGCGAGCTGAAAAACTGCGCCGTCATGATGGTGTAGAAGCCGCGCTTCATGTCGTGTGAGGTCTGCGGTAATGGTCGGTTGAAACGCGCTGTCGTGCAAGGGCATGGCTTGCGCCACAATCTCGCTGTCTCCTGGCAATTGAGGCGGGTTATAGCATGCCGCAACACCCCCTACCGTTTTGGGGTTGCCGGGGTGTTTCATTGTTGTCAATTAATGCCATGCCGCGCCCCATCAAAGCCACGGTCCACCAGGGCGCCCTGCGCCACAACCTGCAACGTTTGCGCCAGTCTGCACCAGACGCCCGGATTTGGGCCGTGGTCAAAGCCAATGCCTACGGGCACGGCATTGAACGCGCTTTTGGCGGCCTGCGCGGCGCAGATGGTTTTGCCCTGTTGGACTTGACCGAAGCTCAGCGCCTGCGAGCGCTGGACTGGAGGGGCCCGATTTTGCTGCTGGAAGGGGTGTTTGAGGCGCGGGACCTGGAACTGTGTTCGCGGCTGAACCTGTGGCATGTGGTGCACTGCAACGAGCAAATTGACTGGTTGGCCGCCCACAAAACCCACACCCCCCACCGCGTGTTCTTGAAAATGAATTCGGGCATGAACCGGTTGGGCTTCAAGCCCGACGCCTTTCGCGCCGCCTGGGCCCGGCTGGACGCACTGCCCCAGGTGGAAGAAATTTCGCTGATGACCCATTTCAGCGACGCAGACGGCCAACGCCAAGGGCGCGATGGCATCGCGCATCAAATGGCCCTTTTTTCAGCCACCACCCACGACCTGCCCGGTGAACGCAGCCTGTGCAACAGCGCCGCCGCCCTGCGCCACGCAAACGAGCCCCTGGCGGCCGATTGGGTGCGCGGCGGCATTGCCCTGTACGGCAGCGCCCCCGACCACCCCAGCCACAGCAGCGCCGACTGGGATTTGCGCCCCACCCTCACCCTCAGCAGCCAGTTGATTGGCATTCAGCAGTTGGCTGCGGGCGATACCGTGGGCTACGGTTCCACCTACGTGGCGCAATCGCAGCAACGCATCGGCATTGTGGCGTGTGGTTACGCCGACGGCTACCCGCGCCACGCCTGCGGCCTCGGCGAGGCGAACGCACCCGTGCTGGTACAGGGTGTGCGCACACGTTTGGTGGGGCGCGTCAGCATGGACATGCTGGCCGTGGACCTGACGCCCGTGGAAGCCCAAGGCACCCCATGTGCGGTCGGAGACGAGGTGGTTTTGTGGGGACACAGCCGCCACGGCAACCAGCTGCCGGTGGACGAGGTGGCGCAAGCCGCGGGCACCATTGCCTACGAACTGCTGTGTGCCGTTGCCCAGCGGGTGCCGTTTGAGGAAGATGAACGGTAGGACTTCATGCAGCCTTCATGTTGGGTGCGTTCAATGGCACCCGTGAACACGTTTTCACGCGTTTAACCCCTTTATAAGCAAGGAGCCTGGCCATGAAGATGGGCACCCTTTCAGCCACCCCAGTTTGGGACCCGTTTGTTCGCCTTTTTCATTGGAGTTTGGTGAGCTGCGTGGTGCTCAACCAGTTCATTCTGGAAGAGGGGGAAACAGCCCACCAGTGGGTGGGCTATGCCGCCACGGCGCTGGTGTTGGCACGGGTGGTGTGGGGCTTCGTGGGCACCCGCCACGCACGGTTCACAGATTTTTTTCCGACACCTGAGCGTTTGCGCAACCATGTGCAGGCGCTGAGGCGTGGAGAACAACCCGCCTACGAGGGCCACAACCCCTTGGGCGCCTTGATGATGTTGGGTCTGATGGCCTTGATATTGGCACTGGGTTTGACCGGGTGGCTGCAGGGAACCGACACCTTTTGGGGCGAAGAGTGGCTGGAAGAGTTGCACGAAGTGCTGGCCAATGGCCTGATTTTGGCGGCCGGGCTGCATGCGGCCGCAGCCATCGTCATGGGCCGTTTGGAACGGGTGCGCCTGGTGCGTGCCATGATCACAGGTGTAAAAGAACACTACTGACCCGTCTATGCGATTGCTGCTGCTGGAAGATGACCCCACATTGGGCGAAGGCCTGCGCGACTACCTGCTCAGCGACGGGCACGTGGTGGACTGGTGCACCACCCTGGCCCAGGCCAAGATGCTCGCCAACGAGCCCTACGACGCCTGGTTGCTGGACTGGAACTTGCCCGATGGCTCTGGCGTGGACTGGTTGCGGACGCTGCGGTCACTGGGTGCCAAAACCCCGGCATTGGTGCTCACCGCGCATGACTTGTTGGCCGACCGCATACAGGGGCTGGACAGTGGCGCCGACGATTTTTTGGTCAAACCCTTTGCGCCCGAAGAGCTCGCCGCCCGCTTGCGTGCCGTTACCCGCCGGGCTGCAGGCAGCGCGCAGCGCAAGGCATTTGGCGCGGTAGAGATCGACCTGACCGCCAAAGCAGCTTGGCTCAACGGCCAGGGAGTCGACCTGACCGCCCGCGAGTGGGCGATTCTGGAAGCCTTGGTCTTGCGAGCCGGACGCATAGTGTCCAAGTCCGATCTGGAAGCCTTGGTGTGCGGCTTTGACAGTGAATTGGCCAGCAACTCCCTTGAAGTACACGTGTTCAAGCTCCGCAGCAAACTGGGCAAAAGCTTTATTGAAACCGTGCGCGGCCTGGGTTACCGCGTCCCCCTGCTTTGAGCCATGAACACGGGCGCGCAAATCCCCTCCATTCGGCACCGCGTTACCAAAACGCTGCTGGGCATCTCATTGATCTGGGGGGTGTTGGTGGCGGCGGTGGTCTGGGGCGTGGTTCGTCATGAAATTGATGAATTGATGGACCAAGGGCTGCGCGAATCGGGCGAAACCATCTACAGCGTGTTGGAACCGGCATGGCACATGGCGCAAAAAGCACCCCAACCCCAGCAGCATTCGGCATACGAAGAACACCTGATCTGGCAGATCATCGAGGTGTCAACCGGGCAGGTGGTTCACCGCTCCCACAAAGCGCCCACCACGGCCTTGCAGACCCAGCCACAACGCGACCTGACCCGCTCTGCCGACGGGCAGTGGCGCGTCATGACCATGGCCTTGGAACATGACAGCACCCACTTTTTGTTGGTTGCGCAAAGCGAATGGGAGCGCGGCGAGTCGAGAACCGAAGCCGTGTTGCTGACCCTGCTGGGTGCCTTGCTGATGGGGGCGTTTGCCACCTTGATGCTGAGTTTGCTGATCCGCAAGGAATTGCAGCCCCTCTCGGACCTGTCGAACGCGGTGCAAACCCACGACCCTTTGCAGCCGGGCACTGCCTTGCCCGCGCCCCAGCGTGCCGAATTGGCCCCCATGGTGCTGGCAATACAAGGGCTGGGGCAACGGCTGGCACAGCGGGTGATGAGCGAGCGCGCCTTTTCGGCCCATGCGGCCCATGCCATGCGCACGCCCCTGGCCGGCATTGACACGCAGCTGGCCGTTGCCATACGGGAGGCCCCGCCCACCCTGCAACCGCGCTTGATGCGGACCCGGGATGCCACCCGGCGCCTGAGCCACGTGATGCGCGCTTTGTTGACCATGTTTCGCAGCGGCACCGAACCCAAACCTCAGCAAGTGAGCATAGGCACCCTGTTGTCCCCCTGGTCCTTCGATCGACTCGCCATCGAGACCGACGGCAGTGAAGTGGTCAACGCCGACCCCGATTTGCTGGGTGCAGTTTTACTCAACCTGCTGGACAACGCCTGCCAGCACCACGCAACACGCATCCATATCACCCGTTCGCGCTCCGCCCAGGGCCTGCAAACCCTGCGTCTGCATGACGACGGCCAAGGCTGCCCCCCAGAGCGGCTGCAGCATTTGCGCAAAGCGCTGCAAACGCACGACCACCACCCCGAAACAGGCTTGAAAGGCCTGGGGCTGATACTGTCTGACTTGGTGATGCAAGCCCATGGCGGCCACGTAACGCTGGCAGATGTGGCACAAGGCTTTTGCGTGGAATTGCAGTGGCCCGACCTGCCATCTCGTCAATAGTCCGGCAACAGCCACCCCTTGCGGTGGGCCAGCCACTGCAACATTTGCAGGCTGAACACCGCCCCCAGAACGGTCGCAGCCACCCCACCCCACTGCAGCCACCCCAAGGTGGCAAAACCAAAGGTTGACGCCAACAGGGGCCAAGTCGTTACCAGCAGCACCGCCACGCCGGTTCCGCCCAGCACCCAACCGGTAACGCCACCCAGTTTCAGCCAAGCTTGTTGCCACCCTTGCCGTTTGCTGCGCATCAGCAAAATCAACAACGCGTTGGCGCACACCAAGGCTGCAAACGCTGCGGTTCGGGCCACATCAGCCTGCCAGCCATTGCCCAAGGCGGCCCAGTACAAACCCACCACCGCTGCAGACACCACACCCCCCAAAAACAAGGCTTGAACCACATGGCCCCAGGTGATCAAGGGAGCGCCCGCCACTCTGGGCGGTTGTTGCATGGACCGTGCGTCATCCTCCTGGGCTTCAAACACCACCGAACACGACGGATCGATCACCAGCTCCAGAAATGCAATGTGAATGGGCAACAGCACCAGCGGCAAACCCAACAACACCGGCAGCACCGACAGCACGATGATGGGAATGTGAACCGCCAAGGTGTAAATCAGGGCCTGGCGCAGGTTGGCAAAAATCCTTCGCCCCAAGCGAATGGCGTCCACAATCGCGCTGAAATCGTCGTGCAGCAACACCAGCGATGCGGCTTCGCGGGCCACGTCGGTGCCACGCTGGCCCATGGCAATGCCAATGTGGGCGGCTTTCAACGCGGGCGCGTCGTTTACCCCGTCGCCTGTCATGGCCACCACCTCGCCGCGGGCTTGCAAAGCGCGCACCAACATCAGTTTTTGTTGTGGAGAAACGCGAGCGAACACGTCGACCCCCGCCACCCGCCGCGCCAATTCAGCGTCGTCCAGGGCTTGCAAGTCCGCGCCGGTCAGCACTGTGTGGGCGTTCAACCCGGCTTGGGTGGCAATGGCCCGAGCGGTGCGTGGGTGGTCGCCGGTGATCATGACCACGCGTATGCCCGCTTGGCGGCACTGCGCCACCGCTTGGGGCACCTGCTCTCGCAGGGGGTCGGCCAAACCGATCAAGCCCAACCATTCAAAATCAAAATCATGCTGCGTGGTGGGCCACTCTTGCGCCACGTGGTGCCTTGCTTTGGCCACCGCCAGCACCCGCAGTCCCTGATCGGCCATGGCCGCAGCCTGCGCGGCCACCACCGCACGCTCTGCAGCCGGCAAGTGGCACAGCTCGGCCATGGCCTCGGGGGCCCCTTTGGCCGCCACCACATCGTGCTGGCCCGAGCCGTCCCGCCACAGGTGCGACATGGCCAACAGTTCTGGGGAGAGCTCGTATTCGCGCGCCAAAGCCCATTCGGGGTGCAGGTGGTGGGTGTCCTCCAGGTGCTGCGCTGCCAGCGCATGAAAAGCCTGCTCCATCGGGTCGTGGGGGTCGATTTCACTGGCCAGCACGGCGTACTCCAGCAGCTCGTGGCAACGCTTTGGCAAGTCGCCTGACTCCAATCCCAGCGTGTTGACGACTTCGCCATGCACGCTCAGTGCGGCCACGGTCATGCGGTTTTGCGTCAGGGTTCCGGTCTTGTCCACGCACAGCACGGTGGTTTCGCCCAGCGCTTCTATGGCGTTGAGTCTGCGCGTCAGCACCTGCCGAACGGCCATGCGCCGCGCGCCCAAAGCAAAGAACACGATCATGATGACCGGGAACTCCTGCGGCAACAAACTCATGGCCAGGGTGATGCTGGCCAGCAAAGCCTCGAGCCATGACCCGCGCAGCATCCAGAAGGCCCCTGCAAACAACAGGCAAACAACCAGGCCAAACCACACCAGGCGCCGGGTAAATTTTGCAACCTCTTCCCGCAACGGCGAAGCCTCGAACTCTATGCCCTGCAACGAGTGCCCGATGCGGCCCAGTTCGGTGTGTTCGCCCGTGGCGGTAACACGCACCAGCCCCTGCCCGCGCACCACCAAAGTGCCTGCAAACACGCTGTCCTGGTCCGATTGCTTGGCAACAGCCACCGACTCACCGGTCAACATCGACTCATCGGTGGCCAACTCGTTTGCCTGCAGCACCTGCCCATCGGCCGCAACGCGGTCTCCTTCGGACAACACCAGCAGGTCGCCCGTGACCACCTCGCGCCCGGCAATGCGCGTGGCCACCCCGCCGCGCAACACCAAGGCGCGCGGGCTGGACAAATCGCGCAAGGTGTCCAGCGCTCTGTCGGTGCGCCGCTCCTGCAACACAGTAACCGCCACAATGATGACGACAAAACCCAGCAAAGCCATGGCCTCGTGGGCATCGCCTATGACCCAATAAACAGCCCCGGCACCCAACAACAACAAAAACATGGGCTCGCGCACCACCTCCCAGACGATGTTGAGCAGTGTGCGGCGCCGGGCAGGGTTCAGCTCGTTGGGCCCGTCAACACCCAGCTTGAGGGCGGCCTGTTCGGGGTCCAAGCCTTGTAAATGCTCCATGTTCATGGGGTCAATCATCACACAGGTTCGAGTCGCCTATTGTACCCCTGGGGGTATATTGGTATACTTCGGGTGATTGGAGGACACCTCATGCGAACCCACCCGTTTTCTGCCTCGGCAACCCTCAACAACACTCGCACGCATCGGCGCGTGGGCGGGGTTGCCATTGCCGCTGCGCTGGCGCTGGCGCTGATGTTGGCCCCTTGGCAAGCCCTGCATGCGGCGGGCCCAGCGGTGCCTGTGATGCAGGTGTCGGCGCAGGCCACTCCTGCCGACATGACACTGGAAGGCACGTTGGAAGCGGTCAAGCAAAGCACCTTGTCGGCGCAAGCCAACGGGCGGATCGTGCAATTGCTGGTGAAGGCAGGCGATGCCGTGCGAGCCGGCCAGGTGTTGGCCGTGGTGGACGACCGGGAAACGCAAGCTGGCATGGAGCGGTCACAAGCGGGTCTGAGCCAGGCACAGGCCGAATTGCGCAACGCCGAAGCCAACGCCAAGCGCACGCGTGAACTGCGGGGCCAGGGTTTCCTGTCGCAAGCGGCACTGGACATGGCCGAAACCCAACTCCAGGGGGCACAAGCAGGCGCACAACAAGCGGCCGCCGGGCAAACCTTGTCCAAACTGGCCCAAGGCCACACACGCCTGA
>JBDKEX010000157.1:0-6220 GCA_039798985.1 Pseudomonadota bacterium
GCCCCGTTTTCATCAACCGCTTGGCGATGTTTTTGGGGGCTTCGTGTTCGGCTTCAAACGGGTCCACCCAACCCAATTGGACCAGGTCGGCCAGCTTCACCTCCACAGGCATGGTGCAGCAATTGGCCGCACAGGTGTTGCACAGGCCTTGTCGGTAACGGGTCCAGGTGGACACACGGTCCACGTCCACAACGCTGATGGGTGATCTCATGGGCAGGCGGTTCACACCCCACTGGCTGGGGCGCACCGATCATAGCCAGCGCACTCAAACCATGCGGTTGAACTGCGTGCCCAAGTGGCCGGAGGTGGCCAAAGGCAAAGGCCCTGGCACGGCCTGCAACAAGGTCAAGGCGGCTTGGGCCTGGGTGTCGAGCGTTTTTTTGAGCACAGCCACCTGCACGTTTTGGCTGTCGGCCGCGGCCTGCATGTCAAGGGCGGCGTTCACGGCGGCGGTGGGGGTGACGTCCATGGGAATCTCCTGGGTTACCCACGGTATCGGCCAAGACCGCACAAACTTGATAGCGGCGCGGGGGCCACGGCACACGGACAGTGAATGGTAGGGCGTGTAGGACTTGAACCTACGACCAAAGGATTATGAGTCCTCTGCTCTAACCAACTGAGCTAACGCCCCGAACCAAGCCCAGCATTGTAGCTGCCTTATTTGTGGCTCAAGGCATTGCTCACCAACTTGGATGTGATGTCCACGATCTGGATCATGCGATCGTAGGCCATGCGCTGCGGACCGATCACCCCCAAAGTGCCCACCACTTGGCCATCCACCTCATAAGGTGCGCTGACCACAGACAGCTCCTCGTAGGGCACCACCTGGCTTTCGCCGCCAATAAAAATGCGCACCCCTTCGGCTCGGTTGGACACCTCCAGCAAGCGCATCAACTGTGTTTTTTGCTCAAACAGGTCGAACATGCGCCGCATGTGGCCCATATCGCGAGAAAACTCGTCCACCGACAACAAATTGCGCTCACCAGATACCACCACATCGTCCTGCGTTTCGGGGCTGTCTGCGTCCACTTCCACAGCCTTCACCATCAGCGCGGCAATCTCGCCACGCAAGGCTTCCACTTCGGTTTTCAGGCGTTCGCGCACTTGCTCCATGGTCAAACCGGCGTAGTGGGCGTTCAAAAAATTGGCCGCCTCCTGCAGTTGGGCTTGTGTGAAATCGACCTGGGTGTGGAGGATGCGGTTTTGCACTTCGCCGTCGGGTGACACCAAAATCACCAACACCCGCCGATCGGACAAGTTCAAAAACTCGATGTGACGAAACACCGTGGGCCGCTTGGGTGCCATCACCACACCCACAAACTGGGACAAGCTTGAAAGCAGGTGGGCCGCTTGATTCAACACCTGCCTGGGTTGTTCGGCGGCCAGCATGGGGGGGGGCAGCCTGTCCAGCGCCAAAATTTCGTCGCGGCGCACTGTGAGCATGGTGTCCACAAACAGGCGGTAGCCACGCGCGGTGGGAATGCGGCCGGCCGAAGTGTGTGGGCTGACGATCAGGCCCAGCTCCTCCAGATCGCTCATGACGTTGCGTATGGTGGCCGGAGACAATTCCAACCCAGCCGCCTTCGACAAAGTACGCGATCCCACGGGCTGGCCGTCGGCAATGTATCGCTCCACCAGGGTCTTGAGCAGGTATTTGGCGCGGTCGTCTAACATCACGAAAATTGAAAAAGCTTGTGTTGTAATTTGAGCATGAATTTGCCACCCAATTCCAGCCCCGCCGCGCAATCGTCACGCAAGACGTTGCGCTTCAAGCATGTGGCCATTGTGGGCAAATACCACGCGGTTGGCTCGCGCGACGCCATTGAGAGCATTGCCCACTTTTTGCACGACGAAGGCTGCGAAGTGGTTTTGGAGCACGACACCGCGCGCAACACCGGGCTCACCCACTACCATGTGCTGGACGTGGCCGCCATAGGCACCCACTGCGATCTGGCCTTGGTCATGGGAGGCGATGGCACCATGTTGGGCATTGGCCGGCAGCTGGCGCGCTACAAAGTGCCGCTGGTGGGCATCAACCAAGGGCGGCTGGGTTTCATCACCGACATTCCGCTGGGTGATTTTGAAACCCGCCTGCGCCCCATGCTGTACGGCGAATACGAAGAAGACCACCGGGCCTTGATGCAAGCCGGCGTGTGGCGCGACGGGCATTGCGTGTTCGAGACCATTGCCATGAACGACGTGGTGGTCAACCGCGGCAGTGCCCCCAGCATGATCGAACTGCGGGTGGAGGTGGACGGGCATTTTGTGGCCAACCAAAGGGCCGATGGCTTGATCATTTCGTCGCCCACAGGGTCCACAGCCTATGCTTTGTCGGCTGGTGGCCCCTTGATGCACCCGGCCATCGACGGTTGGATCATGGCGCCGATTGCGCCGCACACCTTGTCGAACCGGCCGATTGTGTTGCCTTGCTCGGGCGAAATCGTGGTCGAGGTGGTCAACGGCCGTGAAGCCAGCGCCAATTTCGACATGCAAACCTTCACCAGCCTGCTCCACGGCGACCGCATCAGCGTGCGCAAGTCGCGGCACGAGCTGTGCCTGCTGCATTCGGTGGGCTGGAACTACTTTGACACACTGCGCAAAAAACTGCATTGGAACGAGGGCGTGGTCTCATGAGCCTACAACGCATGGTGTTGCGCGACTTTGTGATTGTTCGCGAACTGGAACTTGACCTGAACACTGGGTTTACCGTGCTGACCGGTGAAACGGGTGCAGGCAAATCCATTTTGATTGATGCCCTGCAATTTGTGCTGGGCAGCCGGGCCGACACGGGCGTGGTACGCGAAGGCGCCACAAAATCCGAGGTGGCCGCCGAATTTTCCGCGCCTCCCAGCGTGAGCCACTGGCTGGACGACAACGGCTTTGCCAGCGAAAACACCGATTCCTTGTTGTTGCGCCGCAGCGTAGACACCCAAGGCCGCAGCCGCGCCTGGATCAACGGCAGCACCGCCACCGTGTCACAACTCAAGGCTTTGGCCGACGAGTTGGTGGACATCCACGGGCAACACGCTTGGCAAAGCCTGACGCGCCCCCACACTTTGCGGCAGTTGCTCGACGACTACGGCCGCATAGCCACCCGCGACCTGAACCCTTTGTGGGCGGAATGGAGAAGCTGCCTTCAAGCGATGGACAAAGCGCAGCAACAACAGGCCACCGCGCAGCAGGAGCGAGAACGCCTGCAGTGGCAAATTGGTGAGCTGGATAAACTGACGCCGGGCGTTGACGAATGGACCGATCTCAACCTGCAGCACGGCCGCTTGGCCAATGCACAAGGCTTGATAGAAGCGGCTCAAACCGCCCTGCAGTGGCTGGACGACGACGAACCCAGTGCCACAAGCCTGGTGCACCAAGCCCTGCAAGCGCTGGATGCACAACAACATGTTGAACCCCGTTTTGCCGATATCGCGCAAGTGCTGCAAAGCGCATTGAGCGAACTGCAAGACGCCTGCCACGACCTGCAACACCACGCCCGCCGCACCGAAACCGACCCCGCCTCGCTTGAAGCGCTTGATGAGCGCTTGAGCCAATGGTTGTCGCTGGCGCGCCGCTACCGCTGCGCCCCCGAAGAATTGCCCCACCGCTGGGCCGAATGGAAAGCGCAACTCGCAGCGCTAGAACAAAGCACCGACTTGGACGCCTTGCAAGCACGTGCCACCCAAGCAGAAAAGGCTTTTCGCACCGTAGCGCTGCAAGTGTCGGGCGCGCGCAAACAGGCTGCCAACGACTTGGGCAAAGAAATCACCCAAGCCATGCAAGGCCTGGGCATGGCCGGTGGCCGGTTTGAGGTGCAACTCCAGCCTCTGGATCTGCCACAGGCACAGGGGCTCGAGACGGTGGAGTTTTTGGTGGCTGGGCACCCCGGCAGCCCGCCCAAACCGGTAGGCAAAGTGGCTTCGGGTGGTGAGTTGTCCCGCATCGCCCTGGCCATTTCGGTGGTCACCAGCCAACTGGGGCAAGCGCCCACACTCATTTTTGACGAAGTGGACAGTGGCATTGGCGGCACCGTGGCACAAACCGTGGGCCAACTGATGAAAAAATTGGGCATCGACCGCCAGGTGCTGGCCGTGACCCACCTTCCGCAGGTGGCAGCATGCGCTCACCACCACCTGCATGTGGCCAAAACCACCGACGCTGGGGGCAGTTTCAGCCAGGTCAACCCGATTGGTGGGGCCGCCCGCGTCCAGGAACTCGCGCGCATGTTGGGCGGTCAACCAGGCTCCGCTGTGTCATTGGCCCACGCACAAGAGATGTTGCACACATGAACGACATGCAGCTTGTGATCATCACCGGCATGTCGGGCTCGGGCAAAACCGTGGCCCTGCACGCCCTGGAAGACGTGGGTTTTTACTGTGTCGACAACCTGCCGCCCGAGCTCCTGCCCGCCCTGTTGGAAATTGAACGCCAGCAAAACACCGAACGGGTGGCGGTCGCTATTGACGTGCGCAGCGCCAAGTCGCTGCCAGGGTTGCCTGCGTTGCTCAAACAAATGCGCACATCGGGTCAGGCCCTGACCGTTTTGTTCCTGGACACCGCCACCGACACCTTGGTGCGACGTTTTTCTGAAACCCGGCGCATGCACCCCTTGTCTTTGACCGGCAGCGCCAACCGCCAGCATGCCTTGTTTGAGGCCATAGAACTGGAACGAGAAATGTTGAGCGAGTTGCGCGAACAAGCCTTGGTGCTCGACACCAGCTTGATCAAGGCCTCGCACCTGCGTAGCCAAGTCAAAGAGGTGTTGGAACGCACCCCCACCACACTCACCCTGGTGTTCGAATCCTTCGCCTTCAAACGGGGCATTCCCATGGATGCCGACTTTGTGTTCGACGTTCGCATGCTGCCCAACCCGCACTACGAGCCCGAATTGCGTGCCTTGACTGGCCAAGATGAACCGGTGGCCGACTTTTTACGGCAGGAACCCGACGTTGCGGCCATGGAAACGCAAATCGCCAACTTCCTGGAAAATTGGCTGCCTCACTTGGTAAAAGACCACCGCAGCTACGCCACAGTGGCCATAGGCTGCACCGGCGGCCAACACCGGTCGGTATACCTGGTGGAACGCCTGGCCCAGCAGTTCGCCCGGCAATGGGCTGTGAGGATGCGGCACCGTGAGCTCGACGCTCTCAAGCACTCCGGGCTGTGAACCGCCTGCCAGCGCGCTGGTTTCATTCCTTCAGCGTCTGTGCCAACCACACCTTCAAGGGCGCAGGCAAGCCCATTGTCAGGTCTGCCACTTGGCCCACCCAAACACCTTCGCCCGGGTTGGTGGGTGTCAACACGCCCATTTCGTGTGCCTCCAATTGAACCTCAACCGGATGAAGCACCAAATCCCGGTGGGTCAGGCTGTGACGAATGACCGGGTGCTGGCCCAACACCGCTGACCGCCCCAGCAAAGTACCCACTTTGTCTTGCAAGGCGGGCAAACTGTCAAACACGGGCAAACTGTACAACCCGGCCCAAATTCCGCGGGCCGGTCGCTTTTCCAGCCAAATCGAGCCGTTTGGCGTGCGCAACACACACAGCCACCAGACCGCTGTTTTTCGGGTGAGTTTTTTGGTTTTCACTGGAAAATCGGTGGCGGTCTGCAGTCGATGTGCTTCGCACAAATGCTGGGCCGGGCACAACAAGCATTGGGGGCGGCTTTTGGAACACAAACTGGCGCCCAAATCCATCAAACCCTGGGTGTAGGCCACCATGTCGTCATGGCTGGGGCGGTCGGGCAGCAACGCTTGCGCCAAACCGCCAAGCGCCCGTTCTTGCCGGGCATCGGCCAGGTCGCCGCCAAATGCCAGCACCCGGGAGAGCACCCGCTTGACGTTGCCGTCCATGATGGAGATGCGCTCGCCAAAACAAAAAGCAGCAATTGCAGCGGCTGTGGAAGGGCCTATGCCGGGCAAAGTCACCAATTGCGCCGCCGTGGCAGGAAAACGCCCCCCCCACCGCTCCACGACCTGTTGCGCGCAGGCGTGCAGGTTGCGGGCGCGGCTGTAGTAGCCCAAACCACTCCAAAGGGCCATCACGTCGTCGCTGGGCGCTTGCGCCAACGCCTCCACCGACGGAAAACGGTTCAAAAACCGGGTGTAGTAGCCCAGCACCGTGGCCACCTGGGTCTGCTGCAACATGATTTCAGACAACCAAACCCGGTACGGGTCACGCGTGCCCTGCCATGGCAAACCCGTGCGACCGTGCTGCCGCTGCCAAGCCA
>JBDKEX010000158.1:0-3219 GCA_039798985.1 Pseudomonadota bacterium
AGACTGGAACCTGATTGACATGCCCCTGATCGTGGACTGGCCCAACCGCCCACGCAGCGTGGTGGACCCGATCCACGGCAAACCGAGCCAAACTTTGTGGCGCGTGCTCAGCCTGGGCCACACCCCACCACTGCCCTGTGCGCTGCTGGAATTGCAGCCAGTCACCGGGCGTTCGCACCAATTGCGCGTTCACCTGCAGGCCCTTGGGCACCCCATTTTGGGAGACGAGTTGTACGCAACTGCTGAGGGTGTGGAAGCGACCCCACGGCTGATGCTGCACGCCAGTCGCATTGCGCTGCCCCACCCCACAACCCAGCAAACGCTGGTTTTTGAGTCACCTCCGGTGGGGGCGGAGTGGGCTGTTTGAACGCCGTTTACCGTACCGGCGCTTGGGCGGTCCAAAACTTCAGCCGTTCCTGAAGCAAATTGGCATCAATCGGTTTGGAAATGTAATCGTCCATTCCCGCTTCCAAACAAGCCTCTCGGTCGCCGGTCATGGCATTGGCGGTCATGGCCACAATCGGCACATGCTGCCCGCCGGCATGCTGCGCCTCGTGTTGCCGTATCAGGCGCGTGGCCTCCAGGCCGTCCATCACGGGCATTTGCATGTCCATCAACACCACAGCAAATGAGCGTTGCAAACAAGCTTCTACCGCTTCCTGGCCGTTCACTGCCAAAGCAACTTCGTAGCCGCCTCGCTTGAGCAGCGCCAAAGCCAAACGCTGGTTGACCAAATTGTCCTCAACCAACAAAACGGCGGCGGCCAAGTTGCTGCGCGTGCTGACCGGCGGCGGCTCTGCAGGTGCGGTCTTGGGCACGGCAGCCGATTTTTCCACCTCGCGGCACGGCAAGGTGAAATGAAAGGTACTGCCCTGCCCTGCGGCGCTGTCTATCCACAACCGCCCGCCCATCAATTCAATCAAGCGCTTGGAAATGGACAGCCCCAAACCGGTGCCACCGTACCGACGTGTGATGGACGCATCCACTTGTGTGAACGCCTCGAACACCTGCTTTTGCTTGTCAGGCGCAATGCCAATGCCTGTGTCGCGCACCGCAAAATGAAGCTCGGCCTCGCCGGTGTCGCTGTTTCGGCGGCTGACCGACAAAGTCACGCTGCCACGTTCTGTGAACTTGATGCCGTTGCTGCCCAGGTTCAGCAGCACCTGCCGCAGACGAACCGGGTCGCCGTATATCAGCGGGGGAACCTCGGGGGCCAGGCGGGCTTCCCACGCGAGTTGTTTGCCTTCGGCCGGCAGCCGCAAAGTCTGCAACACGCCATTTGCAACCGCCCTCACGTCCATTTCTATCGATTCAAGCTCCAGCTTGCCCGCCTCTATTTTGGAAAAATCCAAAATGTCGTTGACGATGGTCATCATCGAATCGGCCGAGGTTTGGATGATGGAGACCAGCTCACGCTGCTCGTCGGTCAAGGCGGTGTGCAAAACCAGGCCCGTCATGCCAATAATGCCGTTCATGGGCGTGCGGATTTCATGGCTCATGTTGGCCAAAAATTCGCTCTTGATTCGGTTGGCGGTCTCGGCAGCGTCCCGTGCGCGCTCCACTGCCAGCCGGCTGGTTTCGCGTTCCGCCACCAAACGTGCAATGCTGTCGGTGATGGCATGCAAATCATCGGAGTCGTCGCCGTCCCCTTCGGGCAATGCGCGCAGCCCAGCCAACACTTCGCGCAACGAAACCAAGGCTTTTTCGCGGGCCTGCAGTTCGCGGCGCAAATGGGTTGCCGTGTTGTTCAGCACCTCAAACAAGGGGCGAAATTCCAAAGGCAAATCGGCCACCAACCGCTGCAGTTCAATGGGCGTTCCCTCGTCGGCTTGGTGTTCAAACATGCGGGCTTTGTCCAGCGCCCCCAGCCACCGCTTAAGCGGGTAGCGAATCAACAACAGCCCGCCCACAAGGGCTGCCACACCCAAAAACAAGGCCGTGCTCAGCAGGCGCCACAGGCCTCCGGCAATCACGTCCACAGCGAAGGTCAGACGCAAGACCCCGTAGTCCACGCCACCGGCTGAAATCACGCGGTTCACGTCGTACAGGTGTTCGGCCAAACGGTCCACCAACCAAAACGGCGGGGGAAAGTCGGGGTGCTGCGGGTTGACACTTTTGACCATGCCACCGTGCAAATCAATGAAGGTGGCGCTGCTGAATTGGGACTGCAAAATCGCTTTGTCCAGCGTGCGCTGTATGGTGTCGTAGTCCCCAATGACCGCACTGTCACTCACGGTTTGGGCCGCCACCTCTACCATGGTGCTGGCAGATTGCTGCACCGACTCCAGCTCCTGCGACAACAGGTTGTGATAGAACAAACCCAGCCCAACACCAACGAACAACAGCAATGTGGCCGTGTAGAGCGTGTAGACCCGCCCCACCAGAGACTGCGGCAACCAACGACTGATCCGTTTGGACAAGGTTTTCATTGCCTATTACCGAAGCGCTGCCGGAGCGTATTGATAAAAACGCCTGTAGGACGCGTAGTCCGCTGCGCTGGCCGGCACGAAGTACGCCGACTCGTCAAATCCCACCACGGTGGCCACCTGGTCCAGTATGGTTTTGCCTCTGGGGTCTTTGTGCATGTTGGCAAATGCGTTGGCCACGGCGCGCACGTCTTTTTCAGGCACCTTGCTGGCCGCCATCAGCGCCAGATCATGGAAACCTTCCGACGTCCACAGTATGCGGAATTTTTTGTGTTCCAAATTTTCGTACCCTTCAATCAGGGCAGAGTTGCTGCCCACCGCCTTGGCCTTGCCTGCAAACATTTGCGTGAACGCCGCATTTTGATTGCCCCCAAACACCACCTTGACGTTCACATTTTTGGACAACAGATGCGCATAAGGCACTTTGTAACCGATAAATGCCTCGGAGCCGGCAAACGCGACATCTTGCCCTTTGAGTTCTTCAAGCTGGGTGATGGGCGAATCGGCAGGCACCGCGATTTGCCCTTTGATCTCTGGGGCATTGCGCCGCCCAAACACCCTCCAACCCAAGGCCTCGCGCTCAGGGCTGAACAGGTGGTTTGTAAACACAAACTCCACCTCTTGGGCCAGCACGTAGCTGGTGGTGTCGGCCGAGGTGCGTCCGATCTTCAACTGAAGTTTGACGCCGCTTTTTTCGGACACATACTGGATGATGGGGTTCCAGTAACCTGCGGTTTTTTGAATGTCCCACTGATTGACGGGGGAGAAACGGTACACAGCCTCTTGAGCCTCT
>JBDKEX010000159.1:0-5877 GCA_039798985.1 Pseudomonadota bacterium
GACCCCGCCCACAACGGCGGAGACGACCCGTTTGAAGCCGCCATGCAAGCCCAATACGAGTTGACCCAGCGGTTCAGCGCAGAGTTTTCAATACGCCGTTTTTTGATTGAGCAACCCGAACGAACCCTGGCCTGTTTGCAAAAGTGGACCACCGACCCCAGCCCCCATGTTCGGCGTTTGTGTTCAGAGGGCACCCGCCCAAGGTTGCCGTGGGCCATGCGCTTGCCCGCGTTCATCAAGGACCCGAACCCCCTGATGCCACTGCTGGAGGCTTTGAAGGATGACCCTGATCTCTACGTGCGGCGCAGCGTGGCCAACCACCTGGGCGACATTGCCAAAGACCACCCCGAGTGGGTGTACGCTGTTTGTGAGCGTTGGCTGCACAACGCGTCCAGCGAGCGCAAATGGTTGATCCGGCACGCCTTGCGCCACCCAGCCAAAAAAGGCGATGAAACCGCCTTGTCCCTCAGAAACAGGAGCAAATCATGAAAATCAGCGTTGAAACCACGGTGCACGCCCCGATACAAAACGTTTGGCAGGCCTACAGCACACCTGCCGACATTGTTCAGTGGAACACCGCGTCACCCGACTGGCACACCCCCACCGCCAGTGTGGATTTGCGGGTGGGCGGAGCCTTTTCTTCGCGCATGGAAGCGAAAGATGGCAGCATGGGGTTTGACTTTGCCGGCACCTACACCAATATTGTGGAACACCAACTGATTGAATACACGTTTGGTGACAGGCAAGCGAGTGTTGAATTTGCAGCGCAGGAAAACGGCGTGCGCGTGCGCGTGGTGTTCGACGCTGAAACCACGTTTTCTGAAGAACAACAACGGGGTGGCTGGCAAGCCATTTTGGACAATTTTGCTAAGCATGTGGAGGCGCGCGTGCAGCCGGTGGGCAAAAGCTAAAATGCTGGGTTGTTTCAACACCCTCATACCCACAGGTTAAGCCCATGTCTTTGTTTTCCGCCGTCGAAATGGCCCCCCGCGACCCTATTTTGGGTCTGAACGAGCAATTTGCTGCCGACACCAACCCCAACAAAGTGAACTTGGGCGTGGGCGTGTATTTCGACGACACCGGCAAGCTGCCCCTGCTGAAATGTGTGCAAGCCGCCGAGCACACCATGATGGAAAAACCCACCGCCCGTGGCTACTTGCCTATTGACGGCATTGCCGCCTACGACTCGGCTGTCAAAGGCCTGGTGTTTGGTGCCGATTCCGATGTGGTGAAAAGCGGCCGTGTGGCCACGGTGCAAGCCATTGGCGGTACAGGCGGTCTGAAGATTGGCGCCGATTTCCTGAAGAAACTCAGTCCCAACGCCAAGGTGCTGATTTCTGACCCCAGCTGGGAAAACCACCGCGCGCTGTTCACCAACGCCGGTTTTGTGGTGGAAACCTACCCCTACTTCGACCAGAGCGCCAACAGCGGCCTGGGCGGCATCAACTTCGACGGCATGCTGGCCGCGCTGAACGCCGCGCCCGAAGGCACCATCGTGCTGCTGCACGCCTGCTGCCACAACCCCACCGGCTACGACATTTCCGCTGCCCAGTGGGAGCAAGTGATTGCCGCCGTAAAGGCCCGCAACCTGACCGCTTTTCTGGACATGGCTTACCAGGGCTTTGGCTACGGCATTGCCGAAGACGGTGCTGTGATTGGCAAATTTGTGGCCGCAGGGTTGAACATTTTTGTGTCCACCAGCTTCTCCAAAAGCTTCAGCCTGTACGGCGAGCGCGTGGGCGCCCTGAGCGTGGTGGGCAGCAGCAAAGAAGAAACCGACCGCGTGCTGAGCCAGCTCAAAATTGCCATTCGCACCAACTACTCCAACCCACCCACCCACGGCGGTGCCATCGTAGCCGCGGTGTTGAACAGCCCCGAATTGCGCGCCCAGTGGGAAGGCGAACTGGCCGAAATGCGCGTGCGCATCAAGGCCATGCGTCAAAAACTGGTGGATGGCTTGAAGGCCGCTGGTGTGGCCAAAGACATGAGCTTTATCACCACCCAGATCGGCATGTTCAGCTACTCGGGCCTCTCCAAAGACCAAATGGTGCGTCTGCGCTCCGAATTTGGCGTGTACGGAACCGACACCGGCCGCATGTGCGTGGCAGCACTCAACAGCAAAAACATCGATTACGTTTGCAAAGCGATTGCCGCTGTTGTGTAACCCCCTAGAACGCCGCTTGAAGCGGCGTTTTTTCTGAGCACAAGATTCGTAAACCTGTTAAGATTGCTGCACTGCAGCATAAATACATTGAGAGGTCGCCATGCTCTACCAGCTTTACGAATCACAGCGTTCGTTGATGGAACCCTTCTCCGACCTGGCACAGGTCGTTTCGAAGCTTTACAGCAACCCCCTGACCCCTTTGGGTCAAAACCCTTGGGCCCAACGCATTTCTGCTGGTTACGACTTGCTGCACCGCTTGGGCAAAGACTACGAAAAACCTGAATTCGCTATTCGCACAGTCAGCGTTGACGACGTGGACGTGGCGATTTACGAGCGCATCGAAATCGACAAGCCTTTCTGTGAGCTGCGCCGTTTCAAACGCTTCACAGACGACCCGGCCACTCTGACCAAACTGAAAAGTCAACCGGTGGTGTTGATTGTGGCGCCTTTGTCGGGCCATTACGCCACTTTGCTGCGCGACACGGTGCGTACCATGCTGAAAGACCACAAGGTCTACATCACCGACTGGAAAAACGCACGCCTGATTCCCATGGAGGAAGGCGAGTTCCATTTGGACGATTACGTCAATTACATCCAAGAATTTATTCGCTACCTGCAAGCCACCTACGGCAATTGCCACGTGATGAGCGTTTGCCAACCCACCGTACCGGTTTTGGCAGCTGTTTCTTTGATGGCAAGCCGCGGCGAAACCACGCCCCTGACCATGACCATGATGGGCGGGCCGATTGACGCCCGGAAATCTCCCACATCGGTGAACAATTTGGCGGTTCAGCGCAGCCCGGAATGGTTTGAACACAATGTGATTTACCGGGTGCCTAGCAACTTCCCGGGCGCCGGGCGCCGTGTTTACCCGGGCTTTCTGCAGCACACCGGCTTTGTGGCCATGAACCCCGACCGCCACGTGAGCAGCCACTATGACTACTTCCGAGACCTGATCAAGGGTGACAACGAAAGCGCGGAGGCCCACCGCAAGTTTTACGACGAGTACAACGCGGTGCTTGACATGGCCGCCGATTACTACCTCGAGACCATACGCACCGTGTTCCAAGAATTCAAACTGGTACACGGAACGTGGGACGTGCGCAACACGCAGGGCAAACTCGAACGTGTAAAGCCGCAGGACATTGCCACCTCTGCCTTGTTGACCGTAGAAGGCGAACTGGACGACATTTCAGGATCGGGCCAAACCGCTGCAGCGCATGGCTTGTGTTCGGGCATACCCAAAGAGCGGCAACAGCATTTGGAGGTAGAAGGTGCTGGCCACTACGGCATTTTCAGCGGGCGCCGCTGGCGCGAGGTGGTTTACCCCAGGGTCAAGCAGTTCATTTTGGCAAACACGCCCAAGCCGGCTGAAGCCGCTGTGCCGCCAGCAGTGGTTGCTGCAGAGCCCTCTGAAACCACGCCGCCGATGGTGGCAAAGAGCAGTGCCAAGGCCCGAAAAAATTGACCTTGTGAGCGAGCTGGCGCAGCTGATAGACGATGCACTGCCCCAAACGCAGTGCACCCGTTGCGGCTACCCTGATTGCAAATCTTACGCGCAAGCCATTGCCAGCCAACAAGCGCCGATCAACCAGTGCCCGCCGGGTGGGCAAGAAGGCATTGAGCGATTGGCCCGCTTGACCGGCGCGCCTGTGGCACCGCTCAACCCGGAAAACGGAGTTGAAGGGCCGCTGACGCTGGCTGTGATTGATGAAAACTGGTGCATAGGCTGCACCTTGTGCCTGGATGCATGCCCCACAGATGCGATTGTGGGCACGCACAAACGCATGCACACCGTGATTGAACCCTACTGCACCGGGTGCGAACTTTGTATTCCGGTATGCCCGGTGGATTGCATCAGCTTGGAGAACATAAGCGACCACAAAACCGGGTGGGCTGCTTGGTCAAGCGCCCAAGCCCAACAGGCCCAATCCAGATACCAACTCAGAACCCAGAGACTGAAACGCCAGCAGGCCGAGCACACGGCAGCCAAAGCCGCCGAGGCCGAACACAAGCTGGCCCATTTGGCAGATCACTCCAAAATCAAGGACCCCGACGCTTTGGAGCGCAAGCGCGCCATCATTGAGACCGCGCTTGCGCGGGCGCGCTCAGCCCGCCAAGGCAGCGAAAGCTGACACCACCTCCGGCGGGGCCTGCACCAGTTCGATCAGCACGCCCTCGCCCGCGATCGGAAATTCATCGTTCGATTTGGGGTGTAAAAACACAATATCAAAGCCCGCGGCGCCCTTGCGGATGCCGCCCGGGGCAAACCGCACGCCGCTCGCGGTGAGCCACTCCACCGCCTGGGGCAGATCGTCGATCCACAAACCCACATGGTTGAGGGGGGTGGCGTGCACGGCTGGTTTTTTGTTGAGGTCAAGCGGCTGCATCAGGTCCACTTCTACCTTGAAGGGGCCCTTACCAATCGCGCAAATATCTTCATCAACGTTCTCGCGCTCGCTTTTGAAAGTACCTGTTACCTCCAAACCCAGCATGTCTACCCAAAGCTTTTGCAAACGGGTTTTGTCTGGGCCACCGATGGCAATTTGCTGGATGCCCAGCACCTTGAAGGGACGCACCGGGTGGCTCATTTTTCGAATTCCACAATGGGTTGATCAACCACCAGCGACTCACCTTTTGCGGCCAGCACTTTGGCCACAACACCGTCGGCACTGGCGAACAAAACGTTCTCCATTTTCATGGCTTCAATCACGGCCACGCGCTCGCCCGCTTGAACGCGTTGCCCTGGTTTAACGGCCACGTCTACCAACAAGCCAGGCATGGGCGAGAGCACGAACTGGCTCATGTCAGGCGGAGCCTTGAACGGCATAAGGCGATGCAGTTCGGCCATGCGAGGTGAAACCACCATGGCCTCTACCTTCAAACCATTGTGTTGCACCACCAAAGCCAGCGGGTTGCGATGGGTGCCACGGTCCACCTGCGCTACAAAAGGCTGCCCGTTGCACACGCCTTCAATTCGAACATCGTTCAGGCGCGAGTGGCTGGTGATCTTGTAACGTTGGCCGTCGACCACCACAGAGGCGTAACCGGTTTCGCCTACGAACTCTTCAACATGGACGGGCAAGTAGCGGTGCTGACCCTGCTCACTCAACGCCACCACCACGCCATCGCCACTGACTTTGAAGCCATAACCAGCCAGCTGACCGCTCAGGCCCGACGCGCGTTCGCGTGACTTGCGCCGCACAAACACGGCCAATGCCAGGGCGAAATGGGGGTCTTGGTGCGGCACGTCTTCGGCGCGGAAGCCCGCAGAGTAATGCTGCGCAATGAAGCCGGTGTTGAAATTGCCACTGACAAATTCGGGGTGGGCCAGCAACGCCGCCTGGAACGGAATGTTGCTGTTGATGCCGCGGATGACGAACCCGTTGAGCGCTTCACGCATTTTGGCAATGGCATCGTTTCGATCGGTGCCGTGAACGATGAGCTTGGCGATCATCGAGTCGTAGAACATCGGGATCTCGCCACCGTCTTGCACACCGGTGTCCACGCGCACGCCAAGCAGGTCAGCGGTATTGGCTTGGAACATGGTTTGTTTGGGCGTCTGGAAGCGCACCAAACGACCGGTCGAAGGCAAGAAATTGCGGAACGGATCTTCGGCGTTGATGCGGCACTCGATGGCCCAGCCATTGCGTTTCACATCGGCTTGGGTCAGCGTGAGTTTTTCACCTGCCGCTACTCGAATCATTTGCTCC
>JBDKEX010000160.1:0-3348 GCA_039798985.1 Pseudomonadota bacterium
TGGCTCAAGGTTTGGGAGGTGCCAGCCGGTTCGCGCGGCTCGCGGGGTCGGCCCATTGTCAACATGTTCCCGCTGCAAGAAGGCGAAAAAATCAATGTGGTGCTGCCCTTGACGGGCGAAATGCGCAAATTCCCCGACGACCGCTACGTGTTCATGTCGACCTCCATGGGCACGGTCAAAAAAACGGCGCTCAACGAGTTCAGCAACCCACGCAAGGCCGGCATCATTGCAGTGGATTTGGACGAAGGCGACTTTTTGATTGGTGCAGCATTGACCGATGGCGCCCACGACGTGATGCTGTTCAGCGACGGCGGCAAGGCTGTGCGCTTTGACGAAAACGACGTTCGCCCCATGGGTCGAAACGCACGCGGTGTGCGCGGCATGATGCTGGACGAAGGCCAAAGCGTGATCGCCATGCTGGTGGCCGAAGATGAGCAGCAAAGCGTGCTCACTGCCACACAAAACGGCTACGGCAAACGCACCAGCATCACCGAATACACCCGCCACGGCCGTGGCACCAAGGGCATGATTGCCATCCAACAGAGCGAACGCAACGGCAAGGTCGTGGCGGCCACCCTGGTGCACGCCGACGACGAGATCATGCTGATCACCGACACCGGCGTTCTGGTGCGCACCCGTGTGAGCGAAATCCGCGAACTGGGCCGCGCCACCCAAGGCGTGACCTTGATCAGCCTGGACGCAGGAGCACAACTCAGCGGTCTGCAGCGCATTGTGGAGAACGACGCCAACGTGGATGCCGACCCCAGCGAGACCGGCGACTCCGTCCCCGACGAACCCAACCCGAACGAATAAGCCGCCCGCATGACACGCCCGTACAACTTCTCGGCCGGACCGGCCACCATGCCTGAAGCTGTGTTGCAGCAGGCAGCCGCCGAAATGCTGGACTGGCGCGGTAGTGGCATGGGCGTAATGGAAATGAGCCACCGCGGCAAAGAATTCATTTCCATTTATGAGCAGGCCGAGGCCGACTTGCGCGAGTTGCTGGCCGTACCGCCCGAGTTCAAGATCTTGTTCATGCAAGGCGGCGGCTTGGGCGAAAATGCCATCGTGCCCTTGAACCTGGTTGGGCGCAGCCCTAGCGGCGTCATGGATTTTGTGGTAACCGGCAGCTGGAGCCAAAAGTCTGCCACCGAAGCCGCCAAATACGGCACGGCGCGCACTGCGGCCACGTCCAAGGCCGACGGCTACACATGCATACCCGCTCCCCACAATTGGCAGCTCAGCGACCAAGCCAGTTATGTGCACCTGTGCAGCAACGAAACCATCCACGGCATTGAATTCCACGAGCTTCCCCACCTCAAGGCCCTGGGCAGCGATGCCCCGCTGGTGATTGATTTTTCCTCGCACGTGTTGTCGCGAGCGGTCGACTGGACGCGTGTTGGGCTCGCTTATGGCGGGGCTCAAAAAAACATCGGTCCCGCCGGGGTCACCTTGGTGGTGGTGCGCGAGGACTTGATTGGCCATGCCCTGCCGATTTGCCCAAGCGCATTCGACTACAAACTGGTGGCCGACAACGGTTCCATGTACAACACCCCACCCACCTACGGGATTTACATGGCTGGCTTGATTTTTCAGTGGCTCAAAGCCCAGCGAGATGGCGACAATACTGGAGTGGCCGCTATGGAAGCACGCAACTCCGCCAAAGCCCAGCTGCTTTACCACTTTATCGATCAATCACAGCTCTATGAAAACCGCGTCGATCCCACTTGCCGGTCGCGCATGAATGTGCCTTTTTTCTTGCGCGACGAAAGCCGCAACGACGCCTTTTTGACTGGCGCCAAAGCCCACGGGCTGCTGCAACTCAAAGGGCACAAATCGGTGGGCGGCATGCGCGCCAGCATCTACAACGCGCTGCCGCTCGAAGGTGTGCAAGCCTTGGTGGACTACATGCGCGAATTCGAGAAAACACAGGCCTGACCCCTCACACAACATGACGCAATCATCGCCCACCCCTATCGGCCCTGTGCAAAGCGCAGCGCTGGCTCAACTGCGGGTACAGATCGACGGCATCGATCAACAACTGCTCAGCCTGCTGAACCAGCGCGCACAGGTGGCCGAAAAGGTAGGCGAAATCAAAAAGGCCGAAGGTTCGCCCTTTTTCCGCCCGGACCGGGTGGCTCAGGTGATCCAGAAAATTGAAAACGCCAACCAAGGCCCTTTGCTCAACCAGCACGTGGCCGCCATTTGGCGTGAGATCATGTCGGCGTGTTTGGCGCTGGAAGCACCGCAGCGGGTGGCCGTGCTGGGCCCGCAAGGCACCTTCTGCGAGCAAGCCGCGATCGAATTTTTTGGCAGTGCAGCCAACCTGATTTACTGTGCCAACTTTGACGAGGTTTTCCAAGCCACGGCGGCTGGCACCGCGCAATACGGCGTGGTGGGCATGGAAAATTCGACCGAAGGTGTGGTGGCCCGGTCGCTCGACTTGTTTCTGCGCTCGCCAGTGCATGTGGTGGGTGAGGTAAGTCTGCTGGTGCGGCACAACTTGTTGCGCCAAACCAACCATTTGCAAGGCATTGAAGTGGTCATGGCCCACCCGCAAGCCTTGGCCCAATGCCAGGGCTGGCTGACGCAGCACCTGCCGAATGCGGAACGCCGCGCCGTTTCCAGCAACGCAGAAGGCGCACGACTGGCAGCCGAAAACCCCACCTGGGCAGCGTTGGCCAGCGAAAGAGCCGCCTCGCAATTTGGGTTGCACATTGTGGCCCACGCCATCCAAGACGAGGCCTACAACCGCACTCGCTTTGCCGTGATTTGCTTGCCGCAAACGCTGGCCATGCCACCGGCCTCCGGCAAGGATTGCACCAGTCTGGTGGTATCGGTGCCCAACCGCCCTGGGGCGGTGCACGACCTTTTGGTGCCACTCAAACGCAATGGCGTATCCATGACGCGGTTCGAATCCCGCCCCGCCAAGTCGGGGCAATGGGAGTATTACTTCTACATCGACATCGCAGGCCACCCTTCCCAGCCTCAGGTCAGCGCAGCGCTGGACGAATTGCGGGGTCTGTGTGCTTTCTACAAAGTGCTTGGCGCCTACCCCGTGGCTGACTGAGCCCCCAGCCACCCCGCCCCATCATGTTTGAACAACTCGGTTTGATAGGCTGTGGCCTCATGGGGGGCTCGTTTGCGTTGGCCCTCAAACAAGTTGGCCTGGTTCACCAGGTGGTGGGCTACAGCAAATCGCCCAGCACACTGCACCGCGCCCGAGTATTGGGCGTGATCGACGTGGAGGCTCCTTCCGCTTTGCTGGCGGTATCCGGGGCTGACATCGTGCTGCTGGCTGTCCCTGTCAGTGCAACCGAAGCAACTTTCAAAGCCATCAAACATTTG
>JBDKEX010000161.1:0-10361 GCA_039798985.1 Pseudomonadota bacterium
CCACTTCGGCCTCGTAAAAATCGGCTGCTTTGCCCAGCATGTGGTCGATCGAGCCCGATTCCTCGCCAATGGCGCACATTTGAAGCACCATGGACGGGAAAATGTTGGCATTGGTCATGGCTTGGGTCAGGCTCATGCCCGTGGAGACTTCCTGCTGTATTTTTTCAGTGGCATCTGCGTACAGCATGTTGCCGGACGCCCCGCCCACGGAGTCAAGTGCCTCCACCAAAGGCACACCCGCTGCAAACATGGTGGACATGGTGCGCGTCCAGCGCGCCACGGTGGACTTTTCAACCAGGGTTCCGAACACCGGCACGCGCAGCAGCAAACGATCCATGAAGTACTGGACCTTCACATTGCGTTTCCACGCCTGCATGAAAAAGTACAAGCCACCTCCAATGCTGCCAAATATCAGCCACCAATAAGACACGAAAAACTCGCTCATGCCAATCACGAACATGGTGGGGGCGGGCAAATCGGCACCAAAAGACGAGAACACTTCCTTGAAAGCCGGTATCACGAAAATCATGATCACGGTGACCACCACAAAGGCCACCACCACCACGGCAGTGGGGTACATCAGGGCCGACTTCACCTTGCTCTTGATGCCCTCGGTTTTTTCCATGTAGCTGGCCAGGCGGTCCAGAAGGTCTTCCAAAATACCGGCGGCTTCGCCCGCCTCTACCAGGTTGCAGTAGAGGCTGTTGAAGTACATGGGGTGTTTGCGAAATGCAGCACTGAGCGAGGTGCCGGTTTCCACGTCGGTGCGAATGTCGTTGAGCAACCTGCTGACATTGGCATTGGGGTTGCCGCGGCCCACAATGTCAAAAGCCTGCAACAGCGGCACACCGGCCTTCATCATGGTGGCCAACTGGCGCGTGAAGATGGCAATGTCCTTGGGCTTGATTTTTTTGCCCGACGACATTTTGCGTTTTTTGACCTTGCTAACCACAACACCTTGTCGGCGCAAGGCCGCCTGCACCACGTTTTCACTGACCGCACGGGTTTCACCCCGCACCTGCTTGCCGTTGCGGTCTTTGCCTTCCCACTCAAACACAAATTCTTTGACGGCGTTGCTTGCAGTGGCCATGGGTTTCCCGTGTGTTGCTTGTGGTTGGTTTACGAGTCGTTGGTGCAGCCCAGCACCTCTTCCAGTGAAGTAACGCCCAGTTTAACCTTGTGCAGGCCCGATTCCCGCAGACTGCGCACGCCTTCAGTTTTGGCTTGGGCTGCAATTTCCATCGCGCTGCCTCCGCGCAAGATGATTCTTTGCATTTCTTCGCTGATGGGCATGACCTGGTAAATGCCCACCCGGCCTTTGTAACCGTTGTTGCAGGCACTGCAGCCCACAGGTTTGTACGGTTTCCAGCTTCCGTCGAGCTCGCTGGGGGCAAAGCCCGCATCCAACAACGCTTTTTCGGGAACGTCGGCCGGGGTTTTGCAGGTTTTGCACAGGCGGCGCGCCAGGCGTTGCGCAGTGATCAAGTTGACGCTGGAGGCAATATTGAACGGTGCAATGCCCATGTTCAGCATACGCGTCAGCGTGGTGGGCGCGTCGTTGGTGTGCAGTGTCGACAGCACCATGTGACCCGTTTGGGCAGCCTTGATGGCAATGTCGGCCGTTTCCAAATCGCGAATCTCGCCGACCATGATGATGTCGGGATCTTGCCGCAAAAATGCCTTCAGGGCAGAGGCAAAGGTGAGCCCGGCTTTTTCGTTGACGTTGACCTGGTTCACCCCGGGCAGGTTGATTTCGGACGGGTCTTCGGCCGTGGAAATGTTCACGCCGGGCTGGTTCAGAATGTTGAGGCAGGTGTACAACGAAACGGTTTTGCCAGAGCCGGTGGGCCCGGTCACCAACACCATGCCGTAGGGGCGGCTGATCGCCTCCAGCAATTTCTCTTTTTCTTCGGGTTCGTAGCCCAGCGCCTCAATCCCCATCTGTGCGCTGCTGGGGTCAAGAATACGGATCACGATTTTTTCGCCAAACAGCGTGGGCAGCGTGCTGATCCGGAAATCGATCACCTTGTCGGGGCCGACTTTGAGCTTCATTCGCCCGTCTTGGGGAATGCGTTTTTCTGAAATATCCAGCTTGGAAATAACTTTGATGCGTGACGCCAGTTTTTCTTTGATGGCGGTCGGGGGCGAGGCAATCTCGCGCAGTTCACCGTCGATGCGGAAGCGCACCCGGTACTGGTGTTCGTAGGGTTCAAAGTGCAAGTCCGATGCCCGCATTGAGTAAGCGTCGAGCAGCATTTTTTGCAGGAAACGCACCACCGGGGCGTCTTCTACCTCGGAGGTCAGTTTGTCCTCAGGCTCGGCGGATGCCATTTCCACCGTGTCTTCTTCGAACTGAAAATCACCCCCAACGATGTGATCTATTGCCTCGCCCGCCGACTTCATCAGCGTCTCAATCAGCTTGGTCAGTTTGTCGTGTTCGGCGATCACCCAATCTACCGTGAGTTGGGTGGCAAATTTGATTTTTTCGGCTGCCTGCTGGTCAGACGGGTCGGCTGTGGCCACCGCCAAGCGGTTGCCGCGCTTGCCCAAGGGCAGCACCCGGTAATGCAGGCAGGTTTTGGCGTCCAGCAGGTCTTTGGGCAGGCGCAGCGGGTCGACTGCCGCAATGTCCACCAGCGGCGCCGAGAAAGCCTGTGCCATGGTGTGCGCCAGGTCGGCGGCCGACACCGCTCCGCTGCCGGTGAGCTCAACAATGAAGCTGGTGCGCTTGCTTTGGGCTTTGACGTAGAGCTCTTCGGCCGTTTTCAGCGGCAATTTGTCGGCGCTGATCAGCGCTCGAGCCAACCCTGGCAGGGCCATGGTGCTGACGGGGGCAAGCGCTTCAGACATGTGTTATCTTGGGTGAACGGTGTTTAAAAAACGCTTATCTACCACAAATTTGCGGCTTACAAAAAGCGCTGCATCGTGTATATTCCGCCTGAATTCCACGTTGTTGTGGGAAGTTTGATGCATTTTAGATGCACATTCCGGAGTAATTATGGATCTGCGCAAACTCAAAACCTTGATTGACCTCGTATCGGAGTCCAACGTCTCGGAACTCGAGATCACGGAGGCCGAAGGCAAGGTGCGTATTGTGAAAGCCGTTACCGGGGTGACCCTGCCAATGGCAGTGACGCCTGCCGTGGCGGTGGCACCTGCTGCACAGGCGCAGGCTGCGGCGCTTGCCCCAGCGGCGGTGGTAGAACCAGAAGCGCCCAAAGGCCACGTCATCAAGTCTCCTATGGTGGGCACTTTTTACCGCTCGTCCAGCCCTGGCGCCAAGGCGTTTGTGGAGGTGGGCCAAACCGTGAAAGAAGGCGAAGCAGTTTGCATCGTGGAAGCGATGAAGATATTGAACGAGATCGACGCGGACAAATCGGGAACCATTACCCAGATTCTGGTCGAAAATGGTGCCGCCGTCGAATACGGTCAACCGCTGTTTGTGGTCGAGTGAGCGGGAACCCCCCATGTTCAAGAAAATTCTGATCGCCAACCGCGGCGAAATTGCCTTGCGCGTGCAGCGTGCATGCCGTGAAATGGGCATCAAGGCGGTGATGGTGTATTCCGAAGCCGACCGAGAGGCCAAGTACGTCAAGCTGGCAGACGAAGCGGTTTGCATTGGCCCTGCACCGTCGGCCCAAAGCTATCTGAGCATGCCGGCCATTATTTCGGCGGCGGAAGTGACCGATGCAGAAGCCATACACCCGGGCTACGGCTTTTTGAGCGAAAACGCAGATTTCGCCGAGCGGGTCGAAAAAAGCGGCTTCAAATTCATAGGCCCCACACCGGAATCCATCCGTATGATGGGTGACAAGGTGTCGGCCAAGCAGGCCATGATCCGTGCGGGTGTGCCTTGCGTGCCCGGCTCGGAAGGTGCATTGCCTGACGACCCCGTGGTCATCAAGCGCACCGCCAAGGCCGTGGGTTACCCGGTCATCATCAAGGCGGCGGGCGGCGGCGGCGGGCGCGGCATGCGTGTGGTGCACACCGAAGCGGCTTTGCTGCACGCGGTGCAAACCACCAAGGCCGAAGCCGGGGCCGCGTTTGGCAACCCCGAGGTGTACATGGAGAAGTTTCTCCAGAACCCCCGCCACATTGAAATACAAATATTGGCTGACCAGCACCGCAATGCGGTGTACCTGCACGAGCGCGATTGCTCGATGCAGCGGCGCCACCAAAAAGTGATAGAAGAAGCGCCGGCGCCGGGTATTCCGCGCCGTTTGATCGAGAAAATCGGCGAGCGCTGTGCGGCGGCTTGTAAAAAAATTGGCTACCGGGGCGCCGGCACTTTTGAGTTCTTGTACGAAAACGGCGAGTTTTATTTCATCGAAATGAACACGCGTGTGCAAGTGGAGCACCCTGTCACAGAACTGATCACCGGCATCGACATTGTGCGCACGCAAATTGCGGTTGCTTTTGGCGAAAAGCTGCCTTTCACGCAGCGCCAAATCCAATTGCGCGGTCACGCCATCGAGTGCCGGGTGAATGCCGAAGACCCCTATAAATTCACGCCCTCGCCCGGTCGCATCACGGCTTGGCACACCCCGGGCGGTCCGGGCGTGCGTGTCGATTCGCATGCCTACGCGAACTACATGGTGCCACCGAATTACGACTCCATGATCGGCAAAATCATCGTCCACGGCGATACCCGCGAGCAGGCGTTGGCCCGCATGCGCACCGCCTTGTCGGAAGTGGTGATTGAAGGTATCAAGACCAACGTGCCGTTGCACCGCGAGTTGATGGTGGATGCCAGCTTCTGCCAAGGCGGCACCAACATCCATTACCTGGAAGAATGGTTGTCTAAACGTGAGCGCTGACCCTGCAGTGGCCCGCGAGCCGATGTTTGAACTGGTGCTGATGGTGCCGGAAGAGGTGGTTGAGGACGTGAGCGATGCGTTGGAAGCGCTGGACGCACTGAGCGTTTCGGTGGAAGACGCAGACGCCCAAACCCCCGCTGAGCAGGCCTTGTTTGGCGAACCCGGCATGCCTGCGCCCAAGGCCGGTTGGCAGCGTTCGCGTGTGGTTGCCTTGTTTGCAGACCAGGCCAATGCGCGTGAAGCCGCCGATTTGCTGTTGCCGCAGTCGTTCTTTGCCCACTGTGAACTGGTGGGTGTACAAGCTGTGGCCGACCAAGACTGGGTGCGTTTGACGCAATCCCAGTTCGCGCCGGTGGAGATTACCCCGAGTTTCTGGATCGTACCCAGTTGGCACGAACCACCGCCGCAAGCGCAGCAGGTGATCCGTTTGGACCCGGGACTCGCGTTTGGCACCGGCACCCACCCCACCACCCGCATGTGCTTGCGGTGGGTGGCGCAACATGACTTGTCGGGTCAGCACGTGTTGGACTACGGTTGCGGCTCCGGTATTTTGGCCATCGGTTCTGCCAAATTCGGTGCCACCCAAATTGTGGCGGTCGACATAGACCCGGCAGCGGTAGAGTCCACACAAATCAATGCGGTTGCCAACCATGTGCAGCTCAAAACCGGTTTGCCTGATGCGGCCCAAGGCGAGTTTGGGGTGGTTTTGGCCAATATATTGGCCACGCCCTTGAAAGTGCTGGCACCCCTGCTGTGCCACCATGTGTCAGCAGGTGGGCATTTGGTGCTGGCCGGCATTTTGGAGCGCCAGACGCAGGAGCTGCAAGAGGCCTACGCCCCTTGGGTTGACCTGGAAGTGGCCGATACCGAAGACGGCTGGGTGCTGATGGTGGCGCGCAAGCCTGCGGCCTGATGGTTTGACTGATTCGCGCATGGGTTTCATCACACGTTGCCCCGCTTGCGCCACGGCGTTCAAGGTGGTGCCCGACCAACTGAAAATCTCAGAAGGTTGGGTTCGCTGTGGTCATTGCCAAGAGGTTTTTGACGCCACCCTGGACTTGCAGCCTTGGTGGGAGGGGGCAGGTGCCGGCCTGACCGATGAGCCGCAACAGCCAACCGCACCTGAACCCACCCCGGCCACAGAGCCCGAGCAACCAACGCCGCAATTGGCTGCTGAGCTTGCTCAGGCCGATAAGACCCCGTTGGCGTACGAGCCTGCCGATGCAGCGGATCGCGATAGCGCACCCGGTAAAGAACCCGAGGAAGTGTGGCCCGCTTTATCACCCGATCCTGACGAAGTTCACCCCGCTACTTGGACTGATGCAGCACCGGGTTTTGACCGCTCGAATGACCATTTCCATGAAGACGAAGTGCCGCTGTCGTTCGTGCAAAAGGCCCAACGCGACGCTTTTTGGCGCCGCGCTTCGGTTCGTTGGACGCTCGTTCTGCTTTGCTTGGCTGCCGCAGCCATTCTGTTGTTGCAGTGGGCTTGGTTGTGGCGCGACACCTTGGCGGCGCGTGTGCCGGCCGCCAAACCGGTGTTGGAGGGCGTTTGCTCAGTCCTGGGATGCAACATCGAACACCCCCGAAGCTTGACCGCGGTGCAACTGGAAAGCGCTGCTTTGTGGCGTCGCAACAGCACTGACTTTGTTTTTGATGTGGTGTTGAAAAATCAGGCCGATCACGCGGTGGTGACCCCAGCCTTGGAGTTGACACTGACCGATGCCACAGAGCAGGTGTTGGTGCGACGCGTGGTGCTGCCCCAAGATTGGCCCCAAAGCACGCCACAGCTCAACGCCCTGCAAGAGTGGCCGGTTCGGTTTGAACTGGAACTGCAAGCGGCCGAAGCCCGTGGCATGACCGGCTACCGGGCGCTTTTGTTTTACCCCTGATCAAGCCACGGCATGGCCGGCCCGCCACGCTTGGAGCAACGCCAAGGCCGCGTCTTTTTGTGCCTGTGGCAGGAACGAGGCCCGCATGCCATTGACTTGCATTTGAATCAGCTGTTCGGCGCTCAAACCGGTTTCGGTGTGCAGGCGTGTCAACTCCTCGCACAAGGTGGTGGCCGACATGAGTCGGTTGTCGGTTGAGCAAGACAGGCTCAAACCGGCTTTCAGCATGGCTTTGATGGGGTGTTCCGCCACCGAAATGGCCGCGCCTGTGTGCACGTTGCTGCTGGGGCAAACCTCAAAGTGCAAGCCCCTCGCGCGCGCCTGGTCAACCCATGAAGGCAGAGTGCCGTCGTCTTGACGCACCACATTCACGCCATGGCCAATGCGGGTGGCACCCAACTGCGCAGCCTCCAGCACTCGCGAACCCACGTCGGCCTCGCCGGCATGCAAGGTCAGGCCCAGGCCTGCGTTCAAAGCAATGTCAATGGCTTGAGCGTGGATGTTGGGTGGGAAACCCAATTCCGGACCAGCCAAATCAAACCCGACGACCCCCTGGTGTTGGTAGCGGACCGCTATGCGGGCGGCTTCTGCTGTCACGGTGGGGGGCTCGTGGCGCATTCCGCAAATGATCAAGCCACAGGCCAACCCACTGCGTTTGAGACCCGCCAGCATGGCTTCGGTCGCGGATTCGGCATTCAAGCCGAAAGGCTCAAAAAGCTGCGGTGCCATGCGGAATTCGGCCAGCACACAACCTTCAGCTTCGGCATCCATGGCCAACTCGTAAGACACGCGTTCGCAAGCTTCTGCGGTGGCCATGGCTTGGACGGTGAATGCAAAGCCTTCCAAATAGCGCACCAAATTGCCCGAATTGGCGTTGTCCAGCATCCACTTGGCCACGGCGGCGGGCTCGCTGTGTGGCAGCACCAAACCGCGTTCTGCCGCCAGTTCAATCAGGGTTTCGGGGCGCAGGCTGCCGTCAATGTGTTCATGCAGAGTGACCTTGGGCAGGGTGTTCCAGGAAATTGGGGAGGGGGCTGTCATTTCGTGAGCGCGGTGATGCGGAATGGGTTGGGGTAAACGTGCACAAAAATTGTACTTGCTGCTGTTTTTTCAAAAGCAAACGTTTGCTATACTGATTTTCACAGGCTACTGGCGTCGATTGTGAACGTGCCGGGCGGCCTTGTCTATTTCGCGTGTCCTATCCATTTGTTGCTTGTTTCAGGAGTTGTCGACCATGAGTATTGCTTCCCTGTTCCGTTTGGGTTTGGTGGCTGCGGCCTGCGGCGTGTCGGCTTCGGCGTGGGCGCAGCCCGCTGTGGTGTTCGATATGGGCGGCAAATTCGACAAGTCGTTCAACCAGGCGGCTTACGCAGGCATTGAGCGCTGGAAAAAAGAAACCGGGCAAAACTACCTGGAATTCGAAATTGCCAACGAAACCCAGCGCGAGCAGGCCATACGCCGCATGGCCGAGCGGGGTGCGAGCCCCATCATCGGCATAGGTTTTGGTCAGGCCTCCAGCATCGAAAAAGTCGCCAAAGAGTTCCCCAAACTCAAATTCGCCATCATCGACATGGTGGTGGGTGCGCCCAACGTGCAGTCGGTGGTGTTCAAAGAACACGAGGGCAGTTATTTGGTGGGCGTGATGGCAGCCCAGGCCAGCAAGTCCGGCAAAGTGGGCTTTGTGGGTGGAATGGACATTCCGCTGATTCGCAAGTTCCAGTGTGGTTACGAACAAGGTGTGAAGGCGACCAACGCCAAGGCCGAGGTGTTTGCCAACATGACTGGCACCACCGGCGCCGCCTGGAACGACCCCGCTCGGGGAGGCGAGTTGGCCAAGGCCCAGTTCAACCGTGGGGCTGATGTGGTGTTCGCCGCCGCTGGTGGCACCGGCATTGGGGTGTACCAAGCCGCCAAAGACGCTGGCAAGCTGGCCATTGGTGTGGACAGCAACCAGAACCACCTGCACCCCGGCACCATGCTCACCAGCATGCTCAAGCGCGTGGATGTGGCGGTTTACAACGTCGCCAAGTCCCACACGCCCGGCGTTTCGGTGCTGGGCCTCAAAGAGGGTGGGGTGGATTACGCCGTGGACGAGCACAACAGCAAGCTGGTCACGCCTGAAATGAAAAAAGCCGTTGAAGACGCGAAAGCCGGTATTTTGAGTGGCAAGATCAAAGTCGCCGACTACATGGCCGACAACGCCTGCAAGTATTGACTTCCAAGCCCGCCTGCTCGCCATGAGTTCCATCAAAGACGTGGCGCGGTTGGCGGGTGTGTCTTTCACCACGGTGTCGCACGTGCTCAACGGCACGCGCAAGGTCAGCGACGCTGCGCGGCAGCGGGTGTTGCGTGCCGTGAATGAGTGCGGCTACGTGCCCAGCGCGGTGGCGCGTTCGCTGCGCATGGCGCAAACCCACAACATTGGCGTTTTGGTGCCCGATATCAGCAACCCTTTTTGCGCCGAAATCACCTTGGGGGTGGAAGAGCAGGCCAGCCAAGCGGGGTATGCGGTGTTGTTGGGCAACACGGGCCCACAGGGCGTGCATCAGGCGCGCCAGCTGGAGCACTTGCTCGGCCGCCGCGTAGACGGTGTTTTGCTGGTGGCGGGCGTGTTTGGCGACGACCCGCAGCACGCCCTGGAGCAGGTGATCCGACAGCGCTTGTTGGTGTCACGCACGCCTTTGGTGATGATAGACCGCGACCCCTCTTCGGTGGCCAGCGATGTGCTGCAAGCCGACCAGTTTGCTGCGGCGCGCACCGCCGCAAGCTACTTGTTGAGCCTGGGCCACAAGCGGATTGCGTTTTTGAGCGGTCCGCCGGATCTTGCCATCAGCCAGGAGCGTTTGCGAGGTTGGCAGCAGGCGTTGTTGGGGGCGGGTATTCAGCCCAAGGCCGCCGACGTGTGGGAAGGCGATTTTTCCATTGAATCCGGATTCCAACAGGGTTTGCAGTGCTTGCAAAACAAGCCAGTCACTGCCATTTTGGCTGCCAACGACATGATGGCTTTGGGGGCTTTGCGTGCTGCGGCTTCCTGCGGCGTTGCGGTGCCAGATGCGTTGTCCGTCATGGGCATGGACGGGATCACCATGGGCGAATACAGCAGCCCCAGTCTGACGACTGTTGGCGCTTCTTTGCGAGCGGTGGGGCGGCAAGCCACGCAAATGCTGTTGGATCGCATGGCGCAACCCGATTTGCCCAAACGCACCCAGCCGCGTTTTTGTGAGCTGGTGGTGCGCGAGTCCACGGGACCGGTGTCGTCCTTGTCGGTTGATGCCAGGGGGTGAAATGACCGACCCAACGCACCGTTTGCCCGCGGTTGAAATGCTGGGCATTCAAAAACGTTTCGGTGCGGTGCAGGCCAACCGGACTGTTAATTTGCGTGTGCCAGCGGGCACGATACATGCTGTGGTGGGCGAAAACGGCGCTGGCAAAAGCACGCTCATGTCCATACTTTATGGCTTTTACAGCGCCGATGCGGGTGAAATTCGGGTTCAGGGGCGTCCTGCACGCATTCGCAACGCGCAGGACGCAATTGCCTTGGGCATTGGCATGGTGCACCAGCACTTTATGTTGGTGGACAACCTGAGCGCCTTGGAAAATGCCATGCTGGGCGCGGAATCCAGCGCCTTGTTGTACCGTGCCGAGGCCCCCG
>JBDKEX010000162.1:0-17804 GCA_039798985.1 Pseudomonadota bacterium
ACGGCGGTCTTCTTGCCTTCGCTGGCGAACTTCTTGATCTTGGCGATGATCGACTGGTAGTCGGAGTGGCCGAAGGGGGTGTACTCCTCGATGATGTCCGACTCGGCGACGCCCTTGGCCTTCAGGAAGGCGCGCAGGATCTTGTTGGTGGTGCGCGGGTACACATAGTCGGTGCCCAGCAGCACAAAGCGCTTGGCCGAGCCGCCGTCCTTGCTCATCAGGTACTCGACGGCAGGAATGGCCTGCTGGTTGGGCGCGGCACCGGTGTAAAACACGTTCTTGGACAGCTCTTCACCCTCGTACTGCACGGGGTAGAACAGCAGCGAGTTCTTTTCTTCAAACACCGGCAACACCGACTTGCGGCTCACCGAGGTCCAGCAGCCGAACACAGCAGCCACTTTGTCTTGGTCGATCAGCTGCTTGGCTTTTTCGGCGAACAGCGGCCAGTTGGAAGCCGGGTCCACCACCACAGGCTCGAGTTTCTTGCCCAGCACGCCGCCCTTGGCGTTGATCTCGTCAATGGCCATCAGGGCCACGTCCTTGAGCACAGTCTCGGAAATGGCCATGGTGCCGGACAAGCTGTGCAGCACACCCACTTTGATGGTGTCTGCTGCGTGGGCAGAAATGCCCAACAAGCTCATGGAGGCCACCGCCGCCGCAGCGGATAGGGTCTTGAGCGAAAAACGACGAGAGTTCATGGGTAAGCTCCAAGGTTGCAGAGGGTTGGTCAACTGCTAAATCAGCAGACAACCCAATGCTAGGGATTACCCTCAACCATGTCTGTACGCCGTGTGGCGTATCCGGGTACACCGCCCTGTACAAAACGCAACCGTTGGTGCCGTGCATGCACCCGGCACTCAAGCCCGAACAAATAAAAGCAGCTGCCCTACCGGGTCACAATTGAGGCATGCGGTTGATGGCCATGGCAGCAGCGGCAGTGCGCGTTTCCACCCCCATTTTGGCGTGGATGCGTTCCAGGTGTTTTTTCACCGTTGCAGGGCTGGCCCCCAATATGTCGCCTATGTCGCGGTTGGTTTTGCCTTTGGTAACCCAATAGAGAACTTCGGCTTCTCGGGCTGTGAGGGCGAATGCTGCGGTCAGACCTTCCAGTACCGACGCGTCCGACGTCTCCTGCATCACCACCAACCAGTCGTCTTCGTCGATTTGCTGATGCAAACGAAAGGTCAAACGACGCGGGCCCATTTCAAGGGTCAGGCGAGGCGGTTCGCTCGAAGCGCCTGTTTGCACAGAGGGTAGCACACGGTGTAACCACTGCATCACCGCTTTGGGCGTGACGTTGCCAGCAGGTCCTACCTCATCAGGGCAGTGCCTGAGCAAAAGATCGCGGGCCAGCGCCGTTTGCCACAGCATGCGCCCGTCTTGAGCGCGGACAGTGATGCTGGCATAACCGAAGGCGTCGAGCGCATTGTGGGCTTGTGTCCGCTCCCGCGCCCCCACCCGGGCCTGCGCAGCAGTGCGCAAGTGAACGCTCATACGGGCCAGAACCTCGCGCGGCTTGAGGGGTTTGGTCACGTAATCCACCCCGCCCACCTCCAACGCCGCCACCAAATGCTCGGTCTCGGTCAACCCAGTCATGAACACGATTGGAATCTCTGCGGTCCGGGCATCGGCCTTGAGCCTGCGGGCCACCTCAAAACCGTCCATGCCGGGCATCACCGCATCCAAAAGCACCATGTCTGGCAGGGCTTGTTCGGCCCGGCGCAAGGCACTTTCACCGTCCAGTGCCACCAGGACGGTGTAGCCAGCGGCATCCAAAGCGTCGTGCAAAGGGCCTATGTTTTCAGGCACATCGTCAACCAACAGCACCAACAAGGGTGGGGAATCCATAGAAAAGTGGTTCATTGCAGGTTATTCAAGCGGGACTCCAAAACTTCAAAGCGAAAAGAGCGAGCCAACACTCGCATCTGTTTGGCCCACTCCGAGTGTTCCGGATGGGCCAGGGTCCACGAGTCCAACCACTGCATCACCCCTTTGGCATGCCCCAGGCGCACAGCGGCCAACAGGTCATCGGTATCAGCCCGAGATGGCATGGCCCAAGCCACCGCAGCTGCCCGCAGCGGCTGCTCAAATGCAGGGGCTTTGGCATGCTCCCATGTCAAGAGCAAGCGGCGCTGCAGCCAACCCAGAACGTCCGCGCGCCTCACTGGCTTGACAAGGAAATCGTTTGCTGCGTGACCCAAATCGTTATCCAACCCTTGGTCGAATGCGTTGGCCGACACCACCAGCACCGGCAACGCGCCCCACCCGTGGGCCCGCATGCGGCGCATGGTCTCCCAGCCGTCTATGCCCGGCATGGCCAAGTCCATGAAAACCGCAGCAGGACGAAGACCATCGTTCAAGTACCGCAGGGCGTCTTCTCCATGGATCGCCTTGACCACCTCAAAGCCCAACGGTTCCAGCCAACTGGCCAACAGATCCCGATCGGCTTCTTCGTTGTCCACCACCAACACGCCCAAGCGTGGCCCGGCATAGCCTGTGACCATAGGCACCACCGGCTGCTTGGCGGCCACCCCATGCTGCACCGGCAAAAACAGCCGAACCACAAACGCCGTGCCCTCACCCACTGTGCTGCTCACCGACAACTCGCCGCCCATCAGATCGGTCAGCATTTTCGCGATCGTCAGGCCAAGCCCGGTCCCGCTGGCGTGTGGCTGCAACACAGGCGCTTCCCCGCTCGGTGCCTGCCCCCGAACAAAGGGCTCAAATACCCGCTCCAGCTCGTGCGGTGCCAACCCCGGTCCGGTGTCTATTACCTCGAAAGTGGCCATTTCGCGGGCATGGGTCACACGCAACCTGACTTCCCCACGATGGGTAAATTTCAAAGCGTTGCCCAACAGATTGATCAAGATTTGCCGCAGGCGCTTGGAATCAGCCCTTACCACGGCAGGCAGGGCTTGGGGCACCTCCAAAACAAAACGCAAGCCCTTGCCCTCGGCCTGCAACTCAAACAAATGAGCCACTTCCTGTACATGGTCCGCAAACGCCATGGGGTGCGGTTGCAATGTCAACTTGCCGGATTCGATACGTGCAATATCAAGCGTGCCCTCAACCAGCGATAACAGGTGTTCGCCACCATGTTGTATGACCTTGAGCGCGTGGGCCCGTTGTTCGCACAATTGAGCGTCCTCCTGCAGCAGTTGGGCGTAGCCCAGGATGCTGTTGAGTGGTGTGCGCAATTCATGGCTGACCAAATTGATGTACCGGGTTTTGGCTTGATTCGCTGTTTCTGCCGCGCGTTTGGCGCTCTGGAGCTGCTCGTCTGTGAGGCGATGTGCGTCAATTTCCTGCATCAATAGCCATGTTTGCTTGCGTGACTCTTCCTGCGCAACAGTCCTGCTTTTATGCGTCAACACCAACCACCAACACACAGTTCCGGCCAGCAACATCAAGGCAGCGTAAGTGGGGCCGTACAGCGGCCACAACACTGCTGGCGCCTGCTGCACCAGCACAGCCAGCACGCCCGCCATGACAGCACCTACGCAACTCAACAACAACAAATAATGCGCCAGGCCTTCAGCCAGATACGGCCTCAACGCTCGGGGCAAAACCGCCTGCAAGGCCGTTTCCCACTGCACCAGCAAACGAGCGTGCGGCTTGCAGGCATCGCCACACCGGGCATCCAAAGTGCAACACAGAGAACAAATTGCCCCTTGGTAAGCGGGGCAGGCTGCCATGTCAGGGATCTCGTAGTCGCGCTCGCAAACCACGCACCTTTGCAAACCGGGTTGGGAGCCCGCATTCGAGGTGTGGAGCGAATGCGGGCGCGCCAAATAAAACCTCCCCCGAGTGCCCCACGCTAGCAAGGGGGAAAGCACAAGGGCGGTAAGCATGGACAAGGCGGCGGAAAACGCCCTGGGCGCCTCACCCAACGCACCAAAATGCGCTGCCGCGCCCAAAACCGCCGCGCCGGCCATGGCCCCCACTCCAACCGGGTTGATGTCGTAGAGGTAAGCCCGCTTGAATTCAACGCCTGCAGGCGACCAGCCCATCGGCTTGTTGATCACCAAATCAGCCACCACCGCCATGATCCAGCCAATCGCGATATGCGCATACACCCCCAGCACCTCGCTCAAAACTCGAAATACGCTCATCTCCATGAGCAAGAGGGCGATCACGATGTTGAAAACCACCCAGACCAGCCGACCTGGGTGGCTGTGTGTCAAACGCGAGAAAAAGTTACTCCAAGCCAGCGAACCGGCGTAGGCGTTTGTGACATTGATTTTGAGTTGCGACACCACCACAAACGTTGCGGTCAAACCCACCGCCCAACCATAGGGCAACAAATGCTCATAGGCGGCCAGGTACATCTGGTTCGGGTCCACCGCCTGATCCGGCGAAACGCTGTTGCTCAACGCCAAGTGGGCCAACAACATACCCCCCAGCATTTTCAGCACACCGGGCACCACCCATCCTGGCCCGCCTGCCAGCACAGCCATCCACCAGCGGGTATACCGCCCTGGCGGGGGGGGAGGCATAAAACGCAGGTAATCGGCTTGCTCGCCCAACTGGGTGATCAAAGCCAAAACCACGGTCAAGGCAGCACCAAAAAAGTGCCAATCCAAACCCGAGACTGGGGTCAACTCACCAGTCCTGTGCGTCACATCTGAAAACGCACCAGGATTGAGCCACCCCACTGCCGCATAGGGCACCAGCATCAAAATCAACCATGCTGGCTGGGTCCATACCTGAAAACGCGAAATCACTGAAATACCATGGGTCACCAGTGGAATCACCACCACAGCACACACCACATAGCCCCAGGCGGGCGGAATTCCCAAGGCCAACTCAAGCGCATAGGCCATGACCGCAGCCTCCAGCGCGAAAAACAAAAACGTGAATGATGCGTAAATCAATGACGTGACAGTAGAACCGATGTAGCCAAAACCGGCCCCCCGGGTCAGCAAATCCATGTCCACTCCGTAGCGCGCCGCGTAATATGCCACGGGCACCCCTGCAGCAAAAATCACCGCTCCGGCCACCAACACCGCCCAAAAGGCGTTCCAAAAACCATACTGCACCATCAGGGTGGCGCCCACCGCCTCCAGCACCAAAAAAGACGCAACGCCCAGCGCTGTGTTGGCCACCCGCCCTGCTGACCACACCCTCGCACGCTGGGGTGTGTAGCGCAATGCGTAGTCTTCAATGGTCTCATTGGCCACCCAGGTGTTGTAGTCACGCCGCACTTTGATGATGCGTTGATCAGCAGCAGGGGCGTTGTCAGTGGTCATGGTGGGGCTGGCCACCTTTGAAGCAATAAACAAGCCATTTACAAACACCACCCAACATGGCACAGCTTTTGCTGACTCAGTCCATGGACTTGACCCCTCGCGAAAAAGACAAACTCCTCATCTTCACCGCCGCGCTGCTGGCCGAACGGCGTCGAGGCCGCGGACTCAAGCTGAACCACCCCGAAGCAGTGGCCTTGATCAGCGCGGCCATCATGGAAGGTGCGCGCGACGGCAAAACCGTTGCTCAGCTGATGGCCGAAGGCCGGTCAGTGCTGACCCGAGCCGACGTGATGGACGGGATCCCCGAAATGATCGCTGACATTCAGGTGGAAGCCACATTCCCCGACGGCACAAAGCTTGTCACAGTGCACCAGCCCATTGTCTGACCCCTCAATCGAAAGCCCGCCATGACACCTGCCCCCAACTTGCCACGCATCGCTCTTTCGGTTGTTGGCCTTTCGCTCCCCTGCTGGGCCCACGCCCACGATGGGCACGGTCTGTTCGCTTCGCACTGGCATGCCACCGATGTTCTGGGTTTCATCGCCCTGGCGCTGGGCCTGAGCATTGCCTGGTGGATGACCAAAAAATAAAGGTGCTCGCATGATCCCCGGTGAATACATGATTGAGGAAGGCGAGCATTTGCTCAACCCTGGCCGACATGCTTTAACGGTGTTGGTCAAGAACACCTCTGACCGGCCGATCCAAGTCGGCTCGCACTACCACTTTGCTGAAACCAACGCCGCTTTGGACTTCGATCGCGTAGTTGCCCGGGGCATGCGCTTGAACATCGCGTCCGGAACAGCGGTGCGATTTGAACCCGGCCAGCAGCGCACGGTGGAATTGGTGGCCTACGCTGGCGACCGTGTCGCTGTAGGCTTTCGTGGCTTGGTCAACGGAGCGTTGTGAACATGGCTTCCATCTCTCGACGTGCATATGCCGACATGTTCGGCCCCACTTTGGGCGACCGAGTTCGCTTGGCCGATACCGACCTGATCATTGAAGTGGAGCAGGACTTCACATTGGCTGCCGGGGGCTATGGCGAAGAAGTCAAGTTCGGTGGAGGCAAAACCATCCGCGATGGCATGGGCCAGAGCCAGCGCAGCCGCGCCCAAGGTGCGGTCGATCTGGTCATCACCAATGCACTCATCATTGACCACTGGGGCATCGTGAAGGCTGACATTGGCATCAAAGACAGCCGCATTGCAGCCATTGGAAAGGCCGGCAACCCCGACACCCAGTCCGGTGTGGACATCGTGATCGGGCCAGGCACCGAGGTTCTGGCCGGAGAAGGCTTGATCGTCACCGCCGGCGGCTTCGACAGCCACATCCATTTCATCTGCCCGCAGCAGATAGAAGAAGCTTTGCACTCTGGCATCACCACCATGACCGGTGGCGGCACCGGCCCAGCCACCGGAACCAACGCCACCACATGCACCCCCGGCCCTTGGTACATGGAACGCATGCTGCAGGCGGCTGACGCATTCCCCATGAACCTGGGCTTTTTGGGCAAAGGAAACGCCAGCCAACCCCAAGGGTTGTTGGAGCAAATTGAAGCGGGTGCCATTGGTCTAAAACTGCATGAAGACTGGGGCACCACGCCGGCCGCGATCGACAACTGCCTCAACGTGGCCGAGGACACCGACACACAGGTCGCCATCCACACTGACACGCTCAATGAGTCTGGTTTTGTGGAAGACACTTTGGCTGCCTTCAAAGGCCGCACCATACACACCTTCCACAGCGAAGGAGCAGGGGGTGGGCATGCGCCAGACATCATGAAAGTCGTCGGCGAAGCCAACGTGCTGCCTTCCTCCACCAACCCGACTCGGCCCTACACCGTCAATACGCTGGATGAGCATGTCGACATGCTGATGGTGTGCCACCACCTGGACGCAGCCATACCTGAAGATTTGGCCTTTGCTGAAAGCCGAATTCGCAAAGAGACCATTGCGGCCGAAGACATTTTGCACGACCTGGGCGCCATCAGCATCATGAGCAGCGACAGCCAAGCCATGGGCCGCGTGGGCGAGGTGGTGATGCGAACCTGGCAAACCGCGCACAAAATGAAACAGCAACGCGGCTGGCTCGCCCCAGAACCAGGCCGCAAACAAGCGGCAGAGCAAAACAGCCGCAACGACAACTACCGCGTCAAACGCTACATCTCTAAATACACCATCAACCCCGCCATAGCGCACGGTGTTTCCCATGTGGTGGGTTCCCTTGAAGTTGGCAAATGGGCCGACCTGGTTCTTTGGAAGCCCGGGTTCTTTGGGGTCAAACCCTCTATGGTGCTCAAAGGTGGGATGATCGCCGCAGCCCAGATGGGCGACCCCAACGCCTCGATTCCCACCCCGCAACCGGTTCATTACCGGCCCATGTTCGGCGCTTTTGGAGGTGCGTTGACCCGCAGCTCCCTGACATTCGTGTCTCAGGCAGGCTTGCAAAGCCACATAGGCCAGCGTTTCGGCCTGCAAAAGGCGCTGGTGGCCGTGGAGGGCTGTCGCAGAGTGGCCAAAGCAAACATGGTGCACAACAGCTACACGCCTCACATGGAAATCGACGCCCAGACCTACCAGGTGCGCGCCGATGGCCTGTTGCTGACCTGTGAACCCGCTGTCAGCCTGCCCATGGCCCAACGGTACTTCTTGTTTTGACCATGATATCGGTAGCCAAACTGGTGCCCCGTGGGCAAAGTCTCTCGCAGGTATTGGTTCGGCGCGCGCCGCATATCAAACTCGACTGGGACATTCGGCAAAAAAGCCGATTTGACGCCATCGACAGCGCAGGGCGCTTTTTAGGTGTGTTTTTGCCCAGGGGCACCGTGGTGCGTGGCGGTGACGTGCTGATCGGCGTTGACGGCTCCCTTGTCAGGGTGGAAGCAGCCCATCAAGCGGTCCTGCGTATCACCCCCTGCGCCACCCACGGCAGCCCATTTGATTTGGTGCGCGCCGCCTACCACTTGGGAAACCGGCACGTGCCCATAGAGCTGCACCCCGATTACTTGCAAATTGAGCCCGACCATGTGTTGGCCGACATGTTAGGCGCCATGCACCTGATCGTTACCGAAATGAAAGCCCCCTTTGAACCAGAAAGTGGGGCTTACGATGCGCGCGGACACAACGGACACAGCCACTCGCACGGACATGCCCACACGCATGACAACAGCTGAATCCCAGACCGCCTCACCCGGTTTGCTGCGCCTCATGTGGCTCGCCTCGCCGGCGCTGCCGGTGGGGGGGTTTTCATACTCCGAAGGGCTGGAGGCAGCGGTCGAGTGGGCGGGCGTTCACAACGAGGCACAGGCCAAGGCCTGGCTGCTCGACCAACTCCACTTGGCGTTAGCACAGAGCGACCTGCCCATTGTGGCAGCCGCTGTCACTGCCCACCGCGCGCACGACAGCGCGCAATTGCGCAGGCTCAACAATTGGGTGTTGTGCACCCGGGAAAGCAGCGAACTGCGACTGCAAACGGTGCAAATGGGGCGATCGCTGACGGATTGGCTGCGCAATCTGGACCCGACAGCCGCTACCGCACTGGGCAACCTCACTCCCACCTGGCCGGTGGCCTTTGCGGTAGCGGCCAGCCCCATCGACGCCACCTTGGCCGACATATGCAGTGCCTTTGCCTTCGGTTGGGCCGAGAACATGACGCAAACTGCCATCAAAACGGTGCCGTTGGGGCAAAACGCAGGGCAGCGTATATTGGCACGTTTGGCACAAGAAATACCCACAGCCGTGGCTCACGCGCTCTCACTTGACCCTGACGAACGACAGGCTTTCACGCCCCGCTTGGCCATCCTTTCGGCCCGGCATGAGCACCAATACACCCGACTTTTCCGCAGCTGATTGCAAACCCTCCCATGACCACACCCTTGCATCAAGTTCCTGGCCGCAGCAAGCACCTGCCCCCATTGCGTGTGGGTATAGGCGGCCCCGTCGGATCCGGTAAAACCACATTGCTCGAAATGCTTTGCAAGGCCATGAGGCAAGACTACGACCTGATTGCCATTACCAACGACATCTACACCAAAGAAGACCAACGCCTGCTCACTGTCAGTGGGGCCTTGCCGGCCGAACGCATCATGGGGGTTGAAACCGGAGGCTGCCCGCACACAGCCATCCGTGAGGATTGTTCAATCAACCTCGAAGCCATAGATCGCATGTTGATGCTGTTCCCCGACGCCGACATCGTCTTCGTGGAAAGCGGCGGCGACAATCTGGCCGCCACGTTCAGCCCCGAACTCAGCGACCTCACCATTTATGTGATTGACGTGGCGGCTGGTGAGAAAATACCGCGCAAAGGCGGTCCGGGAATCACCAAAAGCGACTTGTTCGTGATCAACAAAACCGATCTGGCACCCCATGTGGGCGCCAACCTCGACATCATGGCCGCTGACACCGCACGCATGCGGCCAGATTCTGAGCGCCGCCCATGGGTCATGACCAACCTCAAAACATCCAGTGGGCTTGACCAGGTCATACGCTTTATCGAGACCCGCGGGCTGCTCAAAAGCCCAAACACATCAAGGCCAAGCGCAGCTGGGATAATAGGGGTTTGAACCTATAAGGGCGCTGCGCCCACCCTTGGAGTTGAACCATGAGCGACACCCAGCAACGCATCGACGATCTCGTCAAACACAACAACATTGTGCTTTTCATGAAAGGCACGGCCAGCTTTCCTATGTGCGGCTTTTCGGGCCGCGCCATACAAATCCTGAAAGCCTGCGGGGTTGACCCCAAAACCTTGAAAACCGTGAACGTGCTCGAAGACGACGAAGTTCGCCAGGGCATCAAGGAATACAGCCAGTGGCCCACGATTCCGCAGCTTTACGTCAAGGGCGAGTTCATTGGCGGCTCCGACATCATGATGGAAATGTACGAGTCCGGTGAACTGCAGCAAGTCATCGGCGGGCAAAACTGAGTCCCCCGCATGTCCACCCTAAAACTAGGCGGCCAGGGGCTGGCAAACCAACTTGCACGGGTGCCGCTTTGGCACTTTGACGAAGACGCCCACGCCATCGAGCGGCGGTTTGCGTTCAAAGACTTCAACGCTGCTTTCGCATTCATGACCCGGGTTGCATTGGCCGCTGAACAACGCAACCACCACCCTGAGTGGTTCAATATTTACAACCGGGTAGACATCACCTTCAGCACCCACGACGCAGGCGGCCTGACCGCAACAGACATTGAATTCGCCGAGTGGGTCGATGCAGTGGCAGCAGACATGGGTGCCTGAAGCCAACCTGCCCTCGCACAAGCCCTGAAAAGCGCAAGCAATGTGGGGTTTTTAGGGCCTTGTTAGTGGCACGGGGTATGCTTCAATACAAGCGTATTCTTGTCGGAACAGGAGGCCCCTATGAGCACAAACTCTCTCGTGGCAACCGCCCCACTGGGTTTGCCCATCGCGCGCATGCGCAGCGTGTTTCACGCCAGCGACGTGGAACGCAAACTGGCCAAACTGCACCAAAATGGCGCCGACCGCGAACACGAACACCTGCGCACCACCTACGAACGCATGCTGGAACGTGGGCCCGAGCGTTTTGCAGTCAAACCGTCGGGGGTGCCCGACATGTCCCCGCTGTACGACCGGTTGCCCAATTTCACCGACGTGCTGGACGACCTGAAACGCCACGTCGCCCTGAGCCAAGACAGCCAAGACAACCTGGAAGTCACGCCCCTGCTCCTGCTGGGTCCGCCCGGCGTCGGCAAAACCCACTTTGCCCGCCAGATTGCCCACCTGTTGGGCACCGACATGAGCCTGGTGCCCATGAGCTCCATGACCGCTGGCTGGTTGCTCTCGGGTTCATCATCGCAATGGAAAGGCTCCAAACCCGGCAAGGTGTTTGAGTCGCTGGTTGATGGCGAATACGCCAACCCGGTCATCGTGGTCGACGAAATTGACAAAGCCAGCGCCGATGCCCAATACGACCCTCTGGGTGCGCTCTACAGCCTGCTGGAGCACGACACCGCCCAGCACTTTGTCGACGAGTTTGCCGAAATCCCAATCGACGCGAGCCAGGTCATCTGGATCACCACGGCCAACGACGAGCGCGGCATCCCAGAACCCATCCTCAACCGCATGAATGTGTTCCAGATTGAGGCCCCCGACCTGCAAGCGGCCCGCAACATTGCCCGCCAGCTTTACCAAAACCTGCGGGGTGAGCACGATTGGGGCCGCCAATTCGACACCGAACCCAGCAGCGATGTGCTGGACCAACTGGCCCACTTGGCCCCACGCGAAATGCGGCGCGCCCTGATGACCGGTTTTGGCAATGCGCGGTTGGCGCGGCGCGATCGCATCGACCCGGTGGACTTGCCCAAAAACACCGCTGGAAAATCCCGGCTGGGTTTCTTGCAATAACCGTCAGCCGTGCTGCCACTGGCGCTGGGTGGCAAATATGGCGTTGGGGTATTCGGCTTTGCCACGGCTGCCGTTGTACCTGCCCAGAGCCAAAAACAAATCGCCTTTTTCGCGGTCCAGGTAGTGCCGCAAAATCACGCAGCCAAACCTCACGTTGGTTTGCATATGGAACAGCTTTGCCGCGTCGCCGTCGCCAATCAACCGGGCCCAAAATGGCATGATTTGCATGTACCCGCGAGCGCCCACACGCGACACCGCAAACTTGCGAAATGCGCTTTCCACCTGGATCAAACCCAAAACCAAGGAGGTGTCGAGCCCCGCACGCCGGCTTTCGTACCAAACGGTTTGCAAAAACTCCACCCTCGTCTGCAGCTCAGGCTTGCGTTTTTGCAAGCGCGGGCTCATGGCACCCAGCCAGCGCAAATAGGCCAATTTGGCTTCAGTCGAAGGGAACTCGGGCTCCAGCGGTGCCGCACCGTCCACCGCGGCACGCAGGGCCAAACGCACCGAATCGGCCAAGGGCTCTTCCAGCTGCGCCCCGGCCCACCCCCACCCGGGCGCCAGGCCAGGCGCCGCCAGCAGCAAAGCGCGGCGGCGAATCACAGCCCCAGTTGGGCCTTCACAAAGGCCAACACATCGGCAGCAGGTACTTTGGTGGCCTCAGCGGCACGGCGGTGCTGGTATTCCACCTGGCCGTCCTTCAGGCCTCGGTCGCCTATCGTCACGCGGTGCGGCACACCGATCAGCTCCCAATCGGCAAACATGGCGCCCGGGCGTTCGTTGCGATCGTCCAGCAGCACATCCACCCCCAACGCAATCAGTTCGTTGTAGAGTGTTTGCGCTGCCTCGCGAACCGCATCGCTGCGGTCCATACCAACCGGGCAAATCACCAGCGTGAACGGGGCAATCGCATCCGGCCAGATCATGCCGCGGTCGTCGTGGTTTTGCTCAATGGCCGCGGCTGGCAAGCGGGTCACGCCTATGCCGTAGCAACCCATCTCAAAGTGTTTGGGTTTGCCATCCTCGCCCAAAAAAGTGGCATTCATGGCGCGGCTGTACTTGGTGCCCAGGTAAAAAACGTGGCCCACCTCAATGCCGCGCTCAATCGCCAACACGCCTTTGCCATCGGGCGACAAGTCACCAGCCACCACGTTGCGAATATCGGCCACCAGGTCTGGCTCGGGCAGGTCGCGCGCCCAGTTGACCCCGGTCAGGTGGTAATCGGTTTCGTTGGCACCGCAGGTCCAGTCCGCCATGGCCACCACCTCGCGGTCGGCCACGATGTTGACGGGCTGCTTCAGGTTGACGGGCCCCAGGTAGCCGGGCCGGCAACCAAAATGGGCCAAGATTTCAGCCTCCGTGGCAAAACGGAAACCCAAATCCAACCCAGGCAATTTGCCAACTTTCACCTCGTTCATCTCGTGGTCTGCGCGCAACAGCAGTAACCAGACCTGGACCTTGACAATCTCGTCGTTCTCATTGATCTCATCGGTGGCCAGCACCAGCGATTTCAGGTTGCTGGTCAGCGGCGTGCCCAAAAACTCGGCCACCGCCGCACAGGTGCTCATGCCCGGGGTGAGGGTTTTGGTCATCGCCATGGACGGCCCTGGGCGCGGGCTCTGCGGCGCAAGCGCCTCGGCCTTTTCGATATTGGCCGCGTAATCGCTGGTCGGGCAGTACACAATGGCATCTTCGCCGGTTGCAGCAATCACCTGAAACTCTTCGCTCAAATCCCCGCCTATGGCACCGCTGTCGGCGGCCACAGCGCGGTAGGTCAGGCCAAAGCGGTCAAAAATGCGGCGGTAGGCTGCGGCCATCACCTGGTAGCTGTGCTGCGCGCTCTCGCGGTCGCGGTCAAAGCTGTAGGCGTCTTTCATGATGAATTCCCGGCCACGCATCAAACCGAAACGTGGGCGCCGTTCATCGCGAAACTTGGTCTGGATCTGGTAGAAGTTTTTGGGCAGTTGTTTGTAACTGCGCAACTCTTGGCGGGCAATGTCGGTCACCACCTCTTCGCTGGTGGGCTGAACCACAAAATCCCGCTCATGCCTGTCCTTGATGCGCAACAGCTCTGGGCCCATTTTGTCGAAGCGGCCGGTTTCTTGCCAAAGTTCGCTGGGCTGTATCACCGGCATGGTCAATTCCACGGCCCCTGCCCGGTTCATTTCCTCGCGCACAATTTTTTCCACTTTCTGGATCACGCGCAGCCCCATGGGCATGTAGGTGTAAATGCCGGCCCCCAGCTTTTTGACCATGCCAGCGCGCGTCATCAGTTTGTGGCTGACCACCTCGGCATCGGCGGGGGCTTCTTTGAGCGTGGAGATGAAAAATTGAGAGGCTTTCATGTGCAAACCAGGGGTTTCTGACCGCTACCCAAGCCGCGCCTGAGGATGCATAATCGGGTCAGTTTAAAAATTTGAGGTTGATTATGCTTGACAGAGACGGCTTCAGGCCCAATGTCGGCATCATTCTGCTCAACCAGAAGAACCAAGTGTTCTGGGGCAAACGCATCCGTACACACTCCTGGCAGTTTCCGCAGGGTGGCATAGACCGGGGCGAAACCCCCGAGCAAGCCATGTACCGCGAGCTGCACGAAGAGGTGGGCTTGCGCCCTGAGCACGTGGACATTGTTGCCCGCACGCGGGACTGGTTGCGTTACGAGGTGCCTGACCGCTATATCCGCCGAGATGCTCGTGGCCACTACAAAGGCCAGAAACAAATCTGGTACTTGCTGCGCTTGGTGGGCGGCGACTGGAATTTGAACCTGCGAGCCACCAACCACCCCGAATTTGACGCCTGGCGTTGGAACGATTACTGGGTGCCGTTGGATGTGGTGGTGGAATTCAAGCGCGGGGTGTACGAAATGGCCCTGAGCGAACTGGCGCGCTATTTGCCGCGTTCTGACAGCCGCAACCGGTTTTTGCGTGCCAACACACGCGGCCGGCCCAGCCATATGGAACCGATTCACCACAGCGCAGGGAATGTGGAGCTGCCGCCCGGTGCCAGCTTTGACCCAGACCCGCAACAGCCTGTGGGTACCCAAACAGCGAGCGACAATCCGGTCGACCACACCGCCAATTAAGGCCTGCACCTGGCTTCGGGTGCAGCGTTTTTTCAGGGCCAGCGCCGCATCAACACCAAGTTGTCACGGTGGATCATCTCGGGCTCTGCGGCATAGCCCAGCAAGCGCTCAAAATCGACCGACGATTTGCGGCACAGCAAGCGGGCTTCGCTGGCCGAATAGTTGGCCAAGCCGCGGGCCACTTCAGCGCCTTGAGCGTCGCGAATTGCGATCACATCACCCCGCGAAAACCCGCCCTCCACCGCTGTCATGCCTATGGGCAGCAGGCTCTTGCCCTCGCCCACAATCTTTTCGGCGGCACCGGCATCCACCACCACGGCACCGCGCAACTGCAGGTGGTCGGCCATCCACTGCTTGCGGGCTTGTTTTTTGGCGGTTTCGGCCACCAGGCAGGTGCCTATGGGCTCGCCCGCCACCAAACGCAACAAAGCCTGCGGTTCACGACCCCAGGCGATCACCGTAGAAGCACCCGAACCCGCAGCGCGTTTGGCCGCCAAAATTTTGGTGATCATGCCCCCCGTGCCCACTCGGGACCCAGCACCGCCGGCCATGTCTTCCAGCACCGGATCGCCGGCCCGGGCCACGTGCACAAACTGGGCCGCCGGGTCTTTGCGTGGATCGGCGGTGTAAAGCCCTTTTTGGTCGGTCAAGATCACCAGCACATCGGCTTCCACCAAGTTGGCCACCAGGGCCCCCAAGGTGTCGTTGTCACCGAACTTGATTTCGTCATTGACCACCGTGTCGTTTTCGTTGATCACAGGCACCACGCCCAAGCGCAGCAGGGTCAACAAGGTGGAGCGCGCGTTCAGGTAGCGCTCGCGGTCGGCCAAGTCGGCATGGGTCAGCAGCACCTGCGCACTGCCTATGCCCTGTTCGCGCAGTTTGGTTTCGTACATTTGCACCAAACCCATTTGCCCCACAGCCGCGGCCGCTTGCAACTCGTTGATCTCTTTGGGGCGAACTTTCCAGCCCAAACGCTTCATGCCTTCGGCTATCGCGCCGCTGCTGACCATGATGACCTCGCGGCCGTCTTTGACCAAAGCGCTGAGTTGCTCACTCCACTGCCCAATCGCAGCCTCGTCCAGGCCGCGCCCTTCGTTGGTGACCAAGCTGGAACCCACTTTGACCACAATGCGGCGGGCTGCACGCAATATCTCACCCGGGGCAGTCAAGGGAGCAACGGGCGCAGTGGCCACTGTGTCGGGTACGGCTGGCTCGGTCATGTCAGGTCGAAAAGGTGCATTCAGGAGCGGAAACGGGGATCGTCCAGGGGTGCTTCGGTCGCATCGCTTTCGGGCACGTGGTCGCGACGCGCATCGAAACGCGGGTCCACCTCGACATGGGGTTTTTCCGCTTCGCGTGTGGCCACAATGTGCTGAAAGATTTTTTGCACCAACACCTCGCAACCTTCTCGGGTCAAGGCCGAAATCTCAAACACGGGCCCTTTGTGCTTGAAGCGCTTCACAAAGTCCTTGACACGGGCTTCGCGTTCTTCCGTGGGCACCATGTCCAGCTTGTTCAACACCAGCCAACGCGGCTTGGCGTGCAGTGCGGGGTCGTATTTTTTGAGTTCTTTGACAATGGCTTTGGCCTGCGCCACGGGGTCCACCGCATCGTCGAACGGCGCCATGTCCACCACATGCAGCAGCAAACGCGTGCGCTGCAAATGGCGCAAAAACTGGTGCCCCAGCCCGGCCCCTTCAGAGGCGCCTTCGATCAAGCCCGGCACATCGGCCACCACAAAGCTTTTTTCGGGGCCCACGCGCACCACACCCAAGTTGGGGTGCAGGGTGGTAAACGGGTAATCCGCAATTTTGGGTCGTGCGTTGGACACTGCGGCAATGAAAGTGGACTTGCCCGCATTGGGCATGCCCAGCAGGCCCACATCGGCCAACACCTTGAGTTCGAGCTGAATGTTGAAGCGGTCGCCCGGATGACCAATGGTTTTTTGGCGCGGGGCTCGGTTGATGGCACTTTTGAAACGCAAGTTGCCAAAACCGCCGTCGCCCCCTTTGGCCAGCAAAATCTGCTCGCCCGGTTGCAGCAACTCGTGCATCACCTCACCCGTGTCAGCATTGCGGATGATGGTGCCCACCGGCATTTTGAGGACAATGTCGTCGCCCTTGCAGCCAAACATGTCGGAACCTTTGCCGTGTTCGCCGCGTTGCGCTTCAAAACGCCGCGAATAGCGGTAGTCCACCAGGGTGTTGAGGTTTTCGTCGGCCACCGCGTACACGTGGCCACCCCGGCCGCCGTCGCCGCCATCGGGGCCGCCAAATTCCTTGTATTTCTCGTGCCGGAAGGACGCGCAGCCATTGCCCCCGTCTCCGGCGGCCACGTCAATATAAGCTTCGTCCACGAATTTCATGGCTGCATTGTCCTAGGAACTGCAAAATACAAAAGGCCCGCAACGCGGGCCTTTGCCGAACTGGGCCGCGCAAGGCAAGCCCAGCCACAGGGCGCAACCCCTTAAACGGGGGTAACGTTCACCACTTGGCGGTTCAGAGCGCCTTTGATGGCGAAGCTGACCGTGCCGTCGGTGGTAGCGAAAATGGTGTGGTCTTTGCCCACACCGGTGCCCACGCCAGCGTGGAAACGGGTGCCGCGCTGACGCACGATGATGGAGCCTGCGCTGACGACTTCGCCGCCAAACGCTTTAACGCCCAGCATCTTTGGCTTGGAATCGCGACCGTTGCGGGTTGAGCCGCCGCCTTTTTTCTGTGCCATGGTGTTTTACTCCTTAGGCGTTGATCGAGCCAATTTGCAGCTCGGTGTAATTCTGACGATGGCCTTGGCGCTTCTGGTAGTGCTTGCGACGGCGCATTTTGAAAATGCGAACCTTGTCGTGACGACCGTGGGACACCACTGTGACCGTGACCGTTGCGCCGGAGACCAAGGGCGTGCCCACCTTGATGTCGGCGCCGTTACCCACAGCCAACACCTGGTCGATCACAATCTCTTGACCCACTTCCGCAGCAATCTGTTCTACTTTAAGTTTTTCGCCAACAGCAACACGATATTGTTTGCCGCCGGTTTTTATGACCGCGTACATATGAACCTCAATTGACAATTTTCGGCGAACGGATTTCCACCGAACTTGGGATTATAGCAAG
>JBDKEX010000163.1:0-3415 GCA_039798985.1 Pseudomonadota bacterium
CAGCAAGCGCCCTGGGGTGATGTGTTTTAGACACAAGCACGCAAAAAGACGCGTGTCACCCCTTGCAACACTTGCTTTTCCGCCAAGCGCTTCGATAATTCATACGATTGGAAATTTCTATGTTGACCTGGGAAGACTCAAGCACCCCGGCGCTGCAACCCGTGCGCCACAACCCCGCCACCCCTCCCACACCCGGGATGGCTGCTGCGCCGTCCCACAACAACATTGCCACCGCCCCGTCTTTGGCTGCTGGTGCACGCATCAACGCTGCTGACAAGCGCATCATCAACGGGCAAACCGACGTCAACCAGCTGGTGCCTTTCAAGTACAAGTGGGCTTGGGAAAAGTACCTGGCCACTTGCGCCAACCACTGGATGCCGCAGGAAGTGAACATGAGCCGCGACATCGCGACTTGGAAAGACCCCAACGGCCTGACCGAGGATGAGCGGCGCATCGTCAAGCGCAACTTGGGGTTTTTTGTGACGGCCGACTCGCTGGCCGCCAACAACATTGTGCTGGGCACCTACCGCCATATCACCGCGCCAGAATGCCGGCAATTTCTTTTGCGCCAGGCGTTTGAAGAAGCCATTCACACCCACGCCTACCAGTACATCGTTGAGTCGTTGGGTTTGGACGAATCCGAGATTTTCAACGCCTACAACGAAGTCAAATCCATCCGCGACAAGGACGAGTTCCTGATCCCTTTCATCGAGGCGATCATGGACCCCAACTTCCACACCGGCACGCCCGAGAACGACCAGCGCTTGCTGAAGTCCTTGATCGTGTTCGCCTGCCTGATGGAAGGCCTGTTTTTTTACGTGGGCTTCACCCAAATTTTGGCGCTGGGCCGCCAGAACAAAATGACCGGCGCTGCCGAGCAGTACCAGTACATTTTGCGCGATGAGTCCATGCACTGCAACTTTGGCATCGACTTGATCAACCAGTTGAAACTGGAGAACCCGCACTTGTGGACGGCCGAATTCAAGGCCGAGATCAAGGCCCTGTTTTTGAAGGCAGTGGACCTGGAATACGCCTACGCGGAAGACACCATGCCGCGCGGTGTGTTGGGGCTGAATGCCAATATGTTCAAAGGCTACCTGCGCTACATTGCCAACCGCCGTGCCACGCAAATTGGCTTGGAGCCTTTGTTCCCGAACGAAGAAAACCCGTTCCCTTGGATGAGCGAGATGATCGACCTCAAGAAGGAACGCAACTTCTTTGAAACGCGTGTGATTGAATACCAATCGGGAGGCGCGCTGTCCTGGGATTGATGCCCGACAAGCACAGCGAACCCTAGCATGCGGCCCTTTTTTGCAAACCCCGCTGATTGCCCCACTCTGGTGGCGGGCGGGATTTGTGTCCCCATTCAACGCATGGGGTTCCATGGTGTGATGCATCCACCCGAACCCAATGCGCTGAATCGCTTGCCCTGCGATGTTTGCGGTCAAGCGCTCTTTGCAACTTGATCAAGGAGAACACCATGGCAACTGCGAAAAAGGCCGCTCCGGCCAAGAAAGCGGCGGCACCTGCCAAAAAGGCAGCCGCTGAACCTGTGAAGAAGCCCGTTGCAGCTGCGCCTGCAAAGAAGGCTGCGGCTCCCGCCAAAAAAGCGGCTGCCGCGCCGGCTGCAGCCGCTGCACCGGCCAAAAAGGCTGCACCCAAAGCCGCTGTAAAAGCAGCCCCGGCAAAAGCAGCTGCTCCGGCGAAGAAGGCCGAGGCACCCGCCAAAGCGGCACCAGCAGCCAAAAAAGCAGCGCCCGCTGCAAAAAAGGCTGCCGAGCCCAAAGCCGCCGCAAAACCTGCAGCCAAGGCACCCGCCAAAGCCGCGGCAGCTCCAAAAGCAGCACCGACCAAAAAGGCGGTTGCAGCCAAACCAGCTGAGAAAACCGCTGCAAAGCCCGCAGCCAAAGCCCCTGCAAAAGCGGCCCCCAAGGCTGCACCCAAAGCCGCTGTCAAAACAGCTGCCGCCAAGCAACCTGCAGCCAAAGCAGCTGCGCCTAAAAAGGCAACAGCCACCAAAGCTGCAGCCCCAAAAAAAGCCGCAGCCGCACCAGCAGCCCAAACCAAGCTCACACCGCAAGCGGCTTGGCCCTTTCCCACATCCAAAAAGCCTTGAACTGAAGCTGCTTGGAAAAAGCAAAACGGCGTGCGCGCGAGCCACGCCGTTTTTTTATGCTCGATTCAAACAGGTTTCGCCAGCGGACAAAGGGGCAACGGCGAGCCAACTGGCCAATGTTTGCCCCAAATCGGCAAAGGTCGTCCGCACACCCAAATTGACCGCTTCTTTGAGACTGGGGCTGGTAAACAAAAGCGGCACATGCTCCCGCGTATGGTCTGATCCGGGCCAGGTGGGGTCACAGCCATGGTCGGCGCTGATGACCAAACAATCCTCGGGCTTCAGTTGTTTCAACAGACTGGGCAACCACAGGTCAAAGGCTTCCAGGGCGTCGGCGTAGCCGACCACGTCGCGCCGGTGGCCGTAAAGCATGTCGAAGTCGACCAAATTGCTGAACACCAAGCCGCCCTCTGGGCATTCGGACCAGGCCTGCAAAGTGGCTTCGCACAACGCCGCGTTGCCGTCGGCCTTGTAAAGCTGGGTGATGCCCCGATGGGCAAAAATGTCGCCAATCTTGCCGACGGCATGCACCTCGCGCCCAGCCGAAATCAGGGCATCGAGCAATGTGTCGCCAGGTGGCGGGGTGGTGTAATCGCGGCGATGGCCGGTGCGCTGGAACCGCCCCGCACTGCCCACAAATGGGCGGGCGATCACACGGGCGATGTTGTGGCGGTCAAAAATGGGTTTGGCCAATTCACAGATCTGGTAGAGCCGGTCCAGCCCAAAATGGGTTTCGTGGGCGGCGACTTGGAACACGCTGTCGGCGCTGGTGTAGCAAATGGGCCAACCGGTGCGCAGGTGTTCTTCGCCCAACTGCTCAATGATTTCGGTGCCACTGGCGTGGCAATTGCCCAGACTCCCCTGCAGTCCACAGGCTGCGAGCCATTGCGCCATCAGTTCTGGCGGAAAAACGCCGTGCACTGGGTCGGATTTGTGACTGGTTGAAGGCTTGGGAAAATAACCCCAATCAAAAGACACGGGGCACCCCATCATTTCCCAATGTCCACTGGGCGTGTCCTTGCCGCAACTGGTTTCGGCCGCGGCGCCGAAACATGCGTGCTGCGGTTGAACCCGAGCAAGCCCTGCGGGCCAATGCTCTGTTGCGGCCTGGGCTGCGTGCCCCAGACCCAGACTCAGCAGGTTTGGGATTTGCAAAGGGCGTCCGTTTTGAGCACACCACTGCGCTATGTGGCCCAAGGTGTCGGAGCCCACATCGCCAAAGGCCGCAGCGTCGGGCGCCGCACCCACACCCAGGGAATCCAATACCAAAACAACGGCACGTGGCATGGTCAGCCCCCT
>JBDKEX010000164.1:0-8847 GCA_039798985.1 Pseudomonadota bacterium
AACCGAAAACGACATGTCCGACTTGGCCGTGGGCACGCCCAATTGAGCCAGCAAGGCGATCAGGTTGGGGTAGGTGCGCTCGTTGAACACCAGAAAACCGGTGTCCACCCCGTGGGTCACCGGCCTGCCCTGGGGGTCGGGCAGGGTCACGTCCACCGTGTGGGTGTGCCCTCCAAAGTAATCTCCCGCCTCGAAAAGGGTCACGTGGGCCTGCCCCTGCAAGGCATGGGCGGCCGCCAAACCCGAAATACCAGAGCCAACAATGGCAACTTTCATGGTGTGATCTTTTCTGTAACAGGGGCTAGGGTTTGGGTGCAGGCTGGGCCAAAAGGCGCTCAATATCGCGCACCAAAGCCTTGTCGTCTGGGCCGCTCATGCTGGTGTAGGCCTTGACCGCCCGCCCCTCGCGAGACACCAGGTATTTGTAAAAATTCCAGCGCGGTTTTTGGTCGGTCTGGGCCGCCAGTTGCTGGAAAAACGGCACCGCTTGTGGCCCCGACACACTGGTTTTGGTGAACATGGGGAACTTCACGCCAAACGTGTTCTCGCAAAAATCGGCGATTTCGCGGTTGCTGCCGGACTCTTGAGAAAAATCGTTCGAAGGAAACCCCAACACCACCAAGCCCTGGGCCTGGTACTTGGCGTGCAGGGCTTCCAGCCCGCGGTACTGCCCGGTAAAACCACAAAAACTGGCCGTGTTCACCACCAGCAACACCTTGCCGCTGTATTGACACAAGGACTGCGGCTTTTCATCTTGCAAACGATCAAAACTGTGCTGCAACAAGGGCGGGCACTTTTGCTCCACCGCGCCGGTTGCGGCTTGGGCCGGGAACACAGCCACCACCCCCAGCAAGCCCCAAAAAACCGCCATTTGACCCAGCAACTTCATCATTGAACACCATATTTGTCTTAGACAAATTGAAGTATGCTACATTTTGTCCAACCGTGCTCAAGTCGTTTTAAATTCTTTACATCAGGCACCGATGCCCACAACCCACCCGGACAGCAACACCCAACTTGGCATTGCAGAAGTGGAACGCGAGGTGGGCATTCTGAAAGACGCCTTGCGGGTGTGGGAGCGGCGTTACGGCTTTCCAGCACCCACCCGCGACGCCCGCGGCGACCGGCTTTACGACTCGGCGCAGGTGCACCGGCTCCAGCTCATCAGGCGCCTACTGGATGCAGGGCACCGCCCCGGACGTGTGGTGCCGCTGGCCCAAACCGAATTGCAAGAGCTGCTGACGCAAGCCGCCGCACCCAAGCGCCGTGCAGCGCCCCCCGCCGCCCAAACCACCAACGGCATCGCTCATTCGCAAATGAACGAGTGGATGGACTTGATCCAGTCGGGGCAAATCGACCCCCTTCGGGCAGCCTTGCGCCAATATTTGCTGCGGCACGGTTTGGTCAACACCGTTGTTGAACTGGTGGGCCCTTTGAGCCACGCTGTGGGCCTGGCGTGGGAGCAACAACACATCACCGTTTACCAGGAGCACCTGTTCAGCGAGGCGGTGCAAAACCTGCTGCGCGAAAGCTTGGCCAGCCTGGACAGCACGGCCACCGCAGCCGCCCGCGCGCCCAAAGTGCTGCTGACCACCCTGCCCCGCGAACTGCACGGCACGGGCCTGTTGGCAGCTGAATGTTTTTTTGCGCTGGAAGGTTGCCAACGGGTGAGCCTGGGGCCCAACACGCCGCTGCTCGACATTGTCAAGGCCTGCAACGAAACCGGCGCACACATACTGGCCCTGAGCGTGAGCGCCCACGCCCCCGCCCGCGAGGTGGCCGACAACCTGCGTTGGCTCGTGGCCCACCTGCCCCAACCCACAGCGTTGTGGGTGGGTGGCAGCAATGCGCTGTTGCGCAGCAAGCGCTTGCCCGCTGGCGTGCAGGTGCTTGGCAGTGCACAGGCTATTGCCGCGCAGATCAGCCAGTGGCGTGCTGCCGCTGGCAGCGCCATCTCAGATCGGTAAACTCGGCGGTTTGCGGTGGCCGTTCAGCCGCCCCACACACCGAAAGCCCATTTTGTTTGCACTGTTTGATGACGCCGGCAAATTTCTGACCGGCCGCGTGATGTCGGAAACCGAAAGCTCACTGCAAGTGGAGCTGGACACGGGCAAGCGCGTCAAGATCAAGTCCGCCCATGTGCTGCTGAAGTTCGAAAAACCCGCCCCAGGCCCGCTCATGGCGCAGGCAACCGCCCTGGCGCAAGACCTTGACCTGGACTTGGCCTGGGAATTTGCGCCCGAGGGCGAGTTTGGGTTTGCCGATTTGGCGGCCGACTATTTTCAAGACCCGGCCAGCCTGGAGCAACAGGTGGCCGCCCTGCTGCGCCTGACAGAAGCACCCCATTACTTTCGACGTGCGGGCAAAGGGCGGTTCAAGAAGGCCGCCCCCGAAATCCTGCAACAAGCGCTCGCTGCCATCGAAAAGAAAAAACAGGTTCAGGCGCAAATGGACCAATGGGCCGCAGAACTGGCCGCCGGCCAATGCCCCACCGCCATTCAAGAGCAGCTCTACAAAATCCTGTTCAAACCCGACAAAAACGCCCCGGAATACAAGGCGGTGGTGCACGCCGCCCGCGAAACCCACCTGGCACCGCTGGCGCTGCTGCAAAAGGCCGGTGCCATCAGCAACGCCTACCAGTTTCACTGGCAGCGTTTTTTGTTCGAGCACTTTCCCAAGGGCACCGGTTTTCCCACCTTGCAAGCAGCGCCCGTGGCGGACGAACTGCCCCTGGCTGCGGTGCAAGCGTTTTCGGTGGACGATTCCAGTACCACCGAAATCGACGACGCTTTGAGCGTTCAAGGGCTGGGCAGTGGCAGTGTCACCCTGGGCATCCACATTGCCGCGCCCGGTTTGGCCATTGCGCCCGGCAGCGCCATAGACCAAGTGGCGCGAAGCCGCCTGAGCACGGTTTACATGCCCGGCCACAAAGTCACCATGTTGCCCGACGAGGTGGTGCAGACCTACACGCTGGAGGCTGGCGGCAACCGCCCAGCCCTGTCGCTCTACCTCACGTTTGATGAGGCAGAACTCAACCTCCAACAAAGCGAAACACGGCTGGAGCTGGTGCCGATTGCGCACAACCTGCGCCACGACCAACTGGACCAAGCCATCACCGCCGACTGGCTAAGCGACGCCAACGCACCCACCGGCGCACCGCTGGCCGCCGAGGTTGCGGCCTTGCGGCCGGAGTTGTCTTTTCTGTTCCGCTTGGCCCAGGTGTGCAAAGCGCGCCGCGAGGTGGTACGCGGCAAACCTGAAACCTTCAACCGGCCCGACTACACCTTCAAACTCCAGGGCGTGCAAGGCCCCGAACCGCATGGCGACGAAACCGTGGTCATCGGCACCCGTTCGCGCGGCGCGCCGCTGGATTTGATGGTGGCCGAGGCCATGATTCTGGCCAACAGCACCTGGGGCCAACTGCTGGCCGACAGCGGGGTGCCCGGCATCTACCGCAGCCAGGCCAGCCTGGCGCCCGGCGTCAAGGTGCGCATGGGCACCAAGGCGCTGCCCCACGCAGGCATCGGCGTCAAAACCTATGCCTGGAGCACCTCCCCCTTGCGCCGTTACACCGACTTGGTCAACCAGTGGCAAATCATTGCGTGCGCGCGCAACGGCAACACGGCGGCCCTGGTGGCCCCGTTCAAGCCCAAAGACACCGAACTGTTCGCGGTCATCAGCGCGTTCGACGCGGCTTACACCGCCTACAACCAGTTCCAAAACGGCATGGAACGCTACTGGACCCTGCACCACCTGCGCCAAAACGCCATCACGGAACTCACCGGCAGCCTGATCAAAGACAACCTGGTGCGGGCGGACGATTTGCCACTGGTTCTTCAGGTGATGGGGGCAGATGGGCTGGCACGGGGCGCGCGAGTGCGGGTCAAGCTGGGGGCTGTTGACGACATTTCACTGGATGTGAGCGGCACCGTGATTGAAAGGCTGGACACGCCCGAAACCACCAACGACGACGACAGCGAAGACGACAGCGCCAGCGACTTGGCAACGCCGCTGGCCATTGCCATGGATTTGGGTGACGAAGCCACAGAAGGCACGGGCGCAGCCCAAAAAGAACCTGTGGCCGATGCCGCAGCGCCCAACCCGTGAGCACGGCGGTGCGACCGATAATTCGCCTACCGTGAAGCTGCTTCGATCTTTCAGTACCCTGCAAATCGCCCTGGCGGTTTCGCTGGGGCTGCACGCGGCTTTGCTAACGGTGCGCTTTGTGGCCCCCGAGCAGTTCAACCGTGTGTTCCAGGACACACCGCTGGAAGTCATCCTGGTCAACGCCCGCAGCGAACAAGCCCCGGAAAAAGCGCAGGCCATCGCCCAAAAAAGTCTGGCCGGCGGCGGCGACGCCGAAAAAGGCCGCGCCACCTCGCCATTGCCGGCCTCTGCTCAAGCCCGGCTGGGCGACGCACTGGAAGACGAAGAACGCCAGGTGGAGGCCCTGAAAGAACAGCAAAACCGCATGTTGGCGCAACTGCGCAAACAACTCGCCAAGCTGCCCCCGCCCGATCCCAAAAGCGAGCAAAGCCCGCAAGCTGCCATAGAGCGCGAACAAAAGCGCCGCGCCTTGATTCAAACCCTGGCAGAGATTGAGCGCCGCATCAACGAAGAAAACGCACGCCCGCGCAAACGCTACGTCAGCCCCGCCACCCGCGAAGCCGTGTACGCCATTTACTACGACGAACTGCGACACAAAATTGAAGAGCGTGGCACCACCAATTTCCCCGAATCGGGCGGCCGCAAACTCTATGGCGAACTCACCATGGTGATCACGGTGAACCACGATGGCCGGGTCCTGGACACCGAGGTGGTGCAACCCTCGGGGCAGGCCCTGCTGGACCAACGGGCCCAAAGCATCGTGCGCAGCTTGGCATTCGGCCGCTTCACCGATGCCATGCGCCGTCAGGCCGAGCAAATTGTGGTGGTGTCGCGGTTCCGGTTCACCCGGGACCAAACCCTGCACACCCAAATGAGTACAGGGCAATGAGACACCTGCTGCGTTGGCTGCTGTGGATCGCTCTGGCAGGCTTGGCCTTGCAGCTGTATTTTGTGGGCCGGATTGCCCTGATGGCCGTTGTGGACCCCCAAAGCACCGCGTTCCAGCGGTCTGAAGCATGGCGGCTGGCCGTGGGCGACACCCGCTGGACCTGGCGCCAGCAGTGGGTGGACGGCCCCAAAATTTCCGGCCACCTCAAGCGGGCGGTCATTGCGTCGGAAGACGCCGGATTTGCCGACCACAGCGGCGTGGAATGGGACGCGATTGAAGCCGCCTGGGAGAAGAACGAGCGGCGCGCCCAGCAAGTTGAAAAGCGTGCTGCACAGGCGAAAAACCCCGCGCAGGTCAAGCCGGCCAAGGTGGTGGGCGGCTCCACCATCACCCAGCAGTTGGCCAAAAACCTCATGCTCTCGGGGGAGCGCAACCTGCTGCGCAAAGGGCAAGAGCTGGTGCTGACCCTGGCGCTCGAAGCCTTTTTGAGCAAAGAGCGAATTCTGGAAATTTACCTCAACAGCGTGGAATGGGGCGAGGGCGTGTTTGGCGCAGAAGCCGCTGCCCGGCGTTACTTTGGCAAAAGCGCCGCGCAGCTCAGCGCCTACGAAGCGGCACGCCTGGCCGTGATGCTGCCTGCCCCAAAACGCTACGAAAAGCGCCCCGACTCTGCCTATCTGGCCGACCGGGCCGCCACCATTGTGGCCCGCATGGGTGGGGTGGCATTGCCATGAGCAGCACGCCCATGCGCATTTTGGGCATAGACCCCGGCCTGCAAAACACCGGTTTTGGCGTGGTAGACGTGGATGGCCCCCGCTTGGCCTATGTGGCCAGCGGCACCATACGCACCCGCCCAGACGACGGCGCCCTGCTGCCCGAGCGCTTGAAAGTGATTTTTGACGGCATCACCGAGGTGGTGGCGCGCTACCAACCCACGGTGGCGGCCTGCGAAATCGTGTTCGTCAACGTCAACCCGCAGGCGACGCTGATGCTGGGGCAAGCACGCGGCTGCTGCCTGACCGCCCTGGTGGCCAACGGCCTGAGCGTGAGCGAATACACCGCTCTGCAACTCAAAAAAGCCGTGACCGGCCACGGCAAAGCCCACAAAGACCAAGTGCAGGAAATGGTCAAACGCCTGCTGCTGTTGCCCGGCCTGCCGGGCAAAGACGCTGCCGACGCCTTGGGCCTGTGCATCACGCACGCGCAGGTGGCGCGCACCACCCAAGCCATCAACCGGGTGGCCCCCCTGCAGGCACGCACGCACGCAGCCTACAAAGCCGGGCGCAGCTACTGAGGCGGGGCGGGCTCAGGGCAGTTCGATTTGACGGTCCACCGCCAGCGGCCAGCGTTGCTGCAATTGCCGGCTGATGTCGTCCAACTGGCGCAAATTGCGCTCCACATCGGTGCGCAGCTGGTTCAAATCGACCGTGGCACCTTGCACGTTTTTCACAACACCGGCCGCGCTGTCTGCTGAGCTTTGCACGCTCTGCACCACCGGCACCAGCGAGGCCAACAGGGCTTGGGTTTGGGCCACCGTGGCACGCAAATCGCCTACCAAGCCAGCAGCTGGCCCGTCGGCTCCGCCCGTTGTGCCGCCCGTTATGCCGCCATTCACACCGGCATCCACCCGCGCCAACACCGCCCGGGATTGCGCCAACAGCGCGCTGGCCTGCCGGTTGGTGGCGTCTAGCCCCTGAATCATGGCCCACCACTGCGCGGCCTGGGCCTCGCTGCCAGCCACGGCTTGCAGCAGGCCGTAGCGACCATTGCTCCGTTCCAGCAGGGTGGCCACCTGGCCCAAGGACCGTTGCAAAGGCGAATCTGGGGCCAAGGCCGCTTCCACCTGGCCCAAAATGCGGCTCACCCGGTCGCCCATTTGGGCCACATCCAGTTCTTGCGCCTGCCCGCCCAAGGGCCTGGGCTGGCCCGCGGGCACCGGTTGGGCGCCGCCCGGCACCAGGCGGATGGAGACTGCCCCCACCAGGGGCCGCTCCAGGGTGAACAGGCTGTCGGCCTGCACCCAGCGGGCGTCGTGTTCTGCAATTCGCACCGTGACCTGGACCCGGCCATCGGCCTGCACGGCCAAGGCTTCTACCTCGCCAATCGGCAAACCTGCAAAAGTGACCGGGGTGCGTGGGCTGATGCCTTTGGCCTCCGAGGCCACCAGGTCGTACCGCACATAGCGGGTGAACCAGCCTTGCGCGTAAGCCATGTAAGCCAGCGCAACCGCCAAAATCAGCGGCACCAACGCCAGCACCGCCCAAGCACGGCGCTGAATGCGTTGCGCATCCAACGGTCGGGCCAACGTTGGGGGACCGGAGGGCAATGCGGGCGGGTTCGGCGTCATCAGCGGGCGTCAGGGTCGGCGGGGCCGTAAAGGGGCATGTTCCAATCGTAATCGACCACGGTGCAGCGCCCGTAGTGCGGCGCCAGCGCCTGCAACCAAGTGGCCAATATTTTGGGGTGGTTGGCGTCGGGCAACAAAATGGCGGGCCGGTCGATCCACCAGTCTTCCACCAGCCCCTGGGCCAAAGACTGCAACAGCAACACACCGGCACGCTGGGTGGACGAGAGTTGCGCGTCTCGCATACCAGCGGCCCCTTGCAAGCCCAGCAGGTGCAGCAAGCCATGGGCGCGGCTGAGCGCCTGGGTTCGGTCCAGGTTTTGCAAAAACATGGGCACCCAAGCAATGTTTTCTGCGGCAGACAGGTTGGCGCGCAACACCGACGCGCGCGAAACCACCAAGCCTGGGGTTGAGGCCACCCAGTCATCGGCCTGTTCTGGGCCACTGGCCCATTGCACCTTGACCTGCGGCAACAATTCAAACATAGCGCACCACCAACCAGGCCAGCCAAACCACCACCACGCCCACAAACACCCGCACCATGCCGCGCAACACCGACACCGGCACCATGTGTGGCTGCGCCGGGGTTTTGGCCCCTTCAAACAGGGGCAGCGTGGTCACAATCAAACCAAAGGCCAAGCTTTTGAGCACCAAACCCAGCAGCACGGCAGGGGTGAAGGCACGGGCCATCATGGGCCACCACTCGGCCAGGGCAATGTGCCAGGCAGGGGAATAGGCCACGCTGGCTTGCAGCACCGCCACCGACACCGCCACGCCCACCAGCGTCAGCGCCAGCAGCGAGATCACGCCCCCGACCAGCCGGGGCAGGTATTCCAGTTGCACCGGGTCCAACCCCAGGCGTTGCCAAGCCGCCGCTTCGCCCCGCTGGCTCATCAGCGCCACCTCGGCGTTCATGGCGGCGCTGGTGCGCAGGGCCACAAACAGTGCCACGCCCAAGGGCACCGCTTCCAGCGACACCAGGCGCAGCACCAGTTCGCCACCCGTCAATTGCAGGCCAAAGGGCTGAGCCACTTGGGCCACCATGTGGGCCACCAAACCCGTGAACGCCCCCGAAAAAACAGCAATGCCCCCCAGCACCTCCCAGGCGGTGAAAAACAGCTGTCGGGACAAGACCTCCCGCACCGCGTGGTTGTAGGCAGACGGGAAGGTGGCCATCGCCACCAAACGGGCGGCGAACCCGGCCCAATCCTGCAAGTAGCGCCAGCGGGCCAACAGGGCTGCGCCAGCGCCCATCAAACCATGCGCCCCAGCATCATCACGGCAAAAAAGGCAAGGCCTGCAATCACGGTCCACTTCAGCACCACCAGCCCCAAACGCCGAAAATAGGGTTTGCCCGTGCCCAAATAGAACGCAAAGCACAGGGCCGATGCGCCCAGCAAAAAGAACATCAAAAAGCGAAAAACCAGCATGGCTACCAGGCCATGGCCAACTGCGCAAAACCCTTGGGTGCGCGGCTGTCTTGCTCAAACGTCACCACCTCGTAGCA
>JBDKEX010000165.1:0-16403 GCA_039798985.1 Pseudomonadota bacterium
TACGGCGAAGAATTTGGAATGGCCGGTGGCGCAGGCTTGGGGGGCGATCACAAATTGCGCACACCCATGGTGTGGGACAACACCCAGCCGTTTTTTGGCTTCAGCACAAGCGAACCCTTTCGGGCATTTGCCACCAACCGGCTCACCCAATCGGCGCAACAGCAATTGCTCAACCCTGACTCGTTGCTCAATCACTACCGCTGGTTGATTCAATTAAGAAAATCCGAACCCGCGTTGCTCAAAGGCAAATACACCCACGCCTCGTCGGACGGCTGGCTGATTTCGTTCCGCCGTGAAACGGACACGGAAACCGTGCTGGTGGTCATCAACTACCACGAGAACGCCGCGCGCGTCAGGGTCACCGATTTGCCCGCCAACAAATCGATTCAGCGGTTGGGCCCTCACCACACCGACACCTTCAATACCGGCACCCAGGGTCAACTGAATCCAGTCCTTCCGGGCACTTCGTTTGCGGTTTTCAAGTGGCGCAATTGAAGCACAAGCCCCTGCGGGCCCACATACACCACACACTTTTTGGGGTGCTGGCCACTGCATTGGTGGCCTGCGGCGGAGGCAACACTGCGCCAGAAACCGCGCCACCTGATGTGGATGTGAGTTTGGTGAATCCGGTGCCCGCCTCAAATGGGCTGCCCGACAACTGGCGCGACGGCGTTTTCATGGAAATTTTTGTCCGCGCCTACCAGGACAGCAATGGCGACGGTATTGGCGATTTCAAAGGCCTGACCAGCAGACTGGACTACTTGAAAGCGCTTGGTATCAGCGGCATTTGGTTGATGCCGATTCACCCCAGTCAAGACAAAGACCACGGCTACGCCGTGACCGATTACCGCTCTGTTGCCCCTGAATATGGCACCACCCAAGACTTTAAAGACTTCTTGCAGGCGGCCCACGCCCGGGGCATCGGCGTTATTACCGATTACGTGATCAACCACAGCGCGGGCGAACACCCTGCTTTTCTCCAATCCAAAAGCGCAAGTGGCAATGGTTTTCGGGAATGGTACCTCTGGCGTGCCACCATGCCAGCCGGTTGGTCCATTTATGGCAGCAACCCCTGGCACTACCACGCCAGCGGCTATTACTTTGGGGGGTTCTGGAGCCAAATGCCCGACTTTGACCTGCGCAATGCAAGCGTGGTCAATTGGCACCACAACAACATGCGGCACTGGCTGAACATGGGGGTTGACGGGTTCCGCTTCGATGCCGTTGGAAATCTGGTTGAAAACGGTCCGTTTGCCTGGGAACACCAAACCGAGAACCACGCTGTCATGAAAGGGGTTCAAACCCTGGTTCATCAATACCCGCAACGGTTCATGGTTTGCGAGGCGCCTTCGCTTCCTCAGCGTTACGCACAGCCCGACTCCTGTGGCAGCTCATTTGCGTTTGGCTACCAATACTCACTCGCAGCGGCTGTGAAAGGCAGTGCATCCGATGTCGAGAAAATCGCAACCTATTGGTTGACCGCACCGCAAGGCATGGCCGGGTTTGCATCCAACCACGACGGGTTCGCAGGCGATCGGCTGGCAGATCAGTTCGGTGGCGACCTGACCCGAATGAAACTCGCGGCTGCAACCTACCTGCTGCAGACACCGCGCCCATTCATTTACTACGGAGAAGAAGTTGGCATGTCAGGCGCCCAAGGTTTGACGGGAGACCCCAAACTGCGAACCCCAATGAGTTGGACCGGCAACCGCAATCACGCGGGGTTTTCCACCACAACCCCTTTTCGTGTGTTGGCTTCCAACTCCACCACAAACAACGTCGAGGCGCAGCAAAACGATGTCAATTCATTGCTGAACTTCTACCGTGCCATCATCGGTTTGCGCAACAGCTCAGCCGTTTTGCAAACCGGCGTCTACAAAAAAGCCGTTTTCAATGGCAGCAAAATGGCTTTCCAACGGGAGCTCAATGGTCAATCTATGGTGGTGGGCTTCAACTATGGGTCCACGGCTGGCCAGTTGCTGATGCAAGAACAAGCACCGAACGCCCGCTTTGAAGTGCTTTGGCCGGTGGGTTCACCTGCTGCCAACATCCAAAGTTCCTCTGATGGCACGCTTACGCTGGATTTGCCAGCGCAAGGTGTGTTGGTGCTGAAGCAAGTTCCTTAACGCTTGCAGATTTGCTTCTCGGTTACGATCAATCGAAATGGCACTTCCACCCACCCTGGCGGCTTTTGGCGAGCAGCCCGCCCTCAAGCGCCCCACTCTAAACGACATAGCACGCGACCTGGGCATCAGTCGCGCAACGGTATCCAACGCGTTCAACCGACCAGAGTTGGTGGCAGCGCCGCTGCTTGAACGTATTTTGGCTCATTCCAGCGCTGTGGGCTACTATGGTCCAGACCCCATGGCGCGGGCTTTGCGCCGCAAAGATTTGCACGAAGTGGCTGTGATCTTCCATCACGATTTGCGGTACGCGCTGAACGATTCACAAAGCGTTCAATTCCTTCGCGGCGTAGCGAGCGCCTTGGACAAACGCCACCTGGCGTTGCAATTGATACCCAAAATGGGGCGTCGGTCGTTCATGCCCGCCGCATTTCAAACCACAGCCGATGCCATCATCGTCCATGCCGAAATAACACAGGAGCTCAAACCACAGGTCAAGGCCATACGCAAACCCCTGGTGCTGGTAGACACGTTTGTAGATGGTGTTTCGAGCATCAGCATTGCTGACGAACTGGGCGCCTTTGAAGCCATGCAACACGTGCTGAGCCACAGGCCCGACCACATCATGGGTGTTTGTTTGCCAGTTGGCGAAGATGAATGGAATCGTATTTTCAACGACCCTGAAGGCTTCCACAGCGGCATTGTGGGGGGTGCCCGGCTCTCGGGTTACTTGCGCGCACTGCTGGCCGCCGACTACCCGCTCGAGCAAGTGACTTGGCTAGAAATCAGCGACAGTGAGCCGGAGAACGCAGCCACCGATGTGATGCGGGCGCTCAAACCGCTCAAACACCCGAACCGGGTGGGCATGGTGTGCATGAGTGACCGTATTGCTTTGGCGGTGATGCATGCCCTCAAAAACCACGGCATGCCCCTGCCCTTGAGTTTGGTGGGTTTTGATGGGATTCCGGAGGCGGAATCAGCAGGGCTGACCACCATGCACCAAGACTCTTACCGCAAAGGAGAAGAGGCTGTTCGATCGGTATTGGACGGTGCTGGCTCCATCATGCTTCCGGTTAAATTGATAAAAAGAAATACTTAAATTACCAGAAATCTTAAGTCGATCTTTAAAACGCCAGCTTTTCCGCCTCCAAATACGCCAAGCTGATGTACTTGCCGATATTGCTGTCAAAACCGTCCATGGTTTTGGCTCGGCTGGCCACCCGGGGGTCGCTCAGCACAGCGGCCTTTGCCACATCAATCGAATCACCTTTTTCCACAGCTTTCAGGCAGGGCTCGTAAATACCCGCCATGAAGTCGCCATAGGCCTTGAGCAAACCTTTGCTGGCCCGGCCATGGCCAGGCACCCAAAGTTGCTCGCCAGTGGCCTGCTGCAAGGCTTGGTAGTATTTGAAGGTCCCTACATAAGACCCGTCGTCAATGTTGGCGATGCGGTTGTCCATGGCAATGTCGGCCACATAGGTCAACTTGTCTTGCACCACTTGAACGCACAAATCCGAAGGGGTGTGCGCCGTGCCGTAGTGGTGAACCTTCAGCGTCACGTCGCCAAATGGGTAGGTTTTGCCGTGTTCTGTGGGCCGGTTGGGCGCCACCACTTGGGTGCCAACGGTGGCTTGGTTGGTCCAGCGTTCCATCATGCTGCGCCACATATTGCCCTCCACCCCTTTGATCTGCTCGATCGTGTGGGGCAAGGCGTAAATCGGCAGGTCTTTGCCGTATTCGGCTGCAAAAGCGTGGTTGCCCAGCCAGTGGTCGCCGTGGTAGTGGCTGTTGAACACCGCCACCACCGGTTTGGAGGTGGTCTTTTTGATCATCCGGATCGCCATTTGCCCCACTTGCAAAGAGCATCCCGAATCCAGCACCACCACGCCCACGGGCGTCAGCACAAACACCACGTTGGCCATCAGGCCCTGGTTCTCAGCGGTCGGGAAGCCGTCTTTGGCGTAGACCATCCACACGTGTTCTGAAAGCTGAACCGGTGGCACATCGGGCACGGGCGGGCCTTCAACAAAGTCGCGAACCTGTTCGGCCAGCGCCCTCACCTCGGGCATCGCCCACAAGGCTGCCGTGCCCATGCCGCTGGTCATGGCGCATTGCAACCACCGGCGGCGCGACCAGTTACCGGTAAACCCCTTGGCCGCCACAGCGCCGGGCAAATTGGATTGTGTTTTGTTCGCCATGAAAAGTCCCCAACCAGCGTCCTGCTGCAACGCCATTAATCAATTAATAAGCATTCTTTGATGTTCATTGTGCAACGCCATCTCAACGTTGTCAAAGTTTGGATTTCAGTTGGAAACCAAGCGGCGAGCGATCTCGGCCACCAGCTCACGCGCCAAAGCCAATTTGGGAGCTTGCGGCAGGGCTTGGACCCCCCACTCGTCCACCAGCAGCAAGGCGTTGTGGTCTTGCCCAAAGGTATCGGGGCCTATATTGCCCACCAACAGGGGCACCCCCTTGCGCTTGCGCTTTGCTTGGGTGTGGGCTTCTAGATCGTGGCTCTCGGCCGCAAACCCCACGCAAAACAACTCTCCGGCCACTGCGGCGTGGCTGGCCGCCACGCCAGCCAAAATATCGGGGTTCTCCACAAATTGCAGTGCGGGTGGCAAACCGCTCCCGTCTTTTTTGATTTTTTGTCCGGCGGCTGTGGCCGGTCGCCAATCAGCCACAGCGGCAGCAGCCACAAACACGCGGGCACCCACAATGTGGGCCCGCACCGCAGCCTGCATGTCGTTGGCCGATTGCACATCCACACGCTGCACCCCCCATGGCGTGGGCAAATGCACCGGACCCGCCACCAAAGTCACTTGGGCACCGGCCTCTTGTGCGGCGCGGGCAATGGCAAAACCCATCTTGCCCGACGAGTGGTTGGTAATACCACGCACTGGGTCTATCGCTTCAAAGGTAGGCCCGGCTGTAACAACCACCTTGTGGCCGGCCAACACCTTGGGTTGAAAATGCCCCACCAGGCAAGCCAGCAACTGCTCGGGCTCGAGCATGCGCCCGTCGCCTGTTTCGCCGCAGGCCTGGTCGCCCTGCCCCACCGGCAAAACCACCGCCCCATCGGCTCGCAACTGCGCCACGTTGCGCTGGGTAGCGGGGTGCGCCCACATTTCGCGGTTCATGGCGGGGGCCAGCAACAAAGGCGTTTGCGCCAAAGGGCGCGCCAAGCAGGCCAGCGTCAACACATCGGCGGCACGGCCTTGTGCCAGTTGCGCCATCAAATCGGCACTGGCCGGGGCAATCAATATCGCACTGGGTTCACGCCCCAGCTTGATGTGGGGCATGTTGTTGGGTTCACGGGCGTCCCACTGGCTCAAAACCACTGGCATACCGCTCAAAGCCTGCAGGGTCACGGGTGTGATGAACTGCGTGGCCGCCTCGGTCATGACCACCTGCACCGTGGCCCCCGCCTTGACGAGCAAACGGCACAACTCCGCCGATTTGTAGCATGCAATGCCTCCCGAGAGGCCCAAAACTATGTGTTTGCCGGCGAGTTCGTTCATGCCAGGCAATGTACCACCAGCCACTGCGGTCACCTTCGGTCAGGCCGAGGCGGTTGAAGCAAGGTTTTTCTGGCAAAAAGCCAAAAAGTCCGGCAGGGGCAACGGCCTGGAGTAAAAATAACCTTGGATTTCGTCGCACCCCTCTTGCTGCAAGAAAAGCAATTGCTCCGAATGTTCCACACCTTCTGCGGTGGTGGAGAGCCCGAAATTTTTGGCCAGCGACAAAATCGCCCGCGTGATGGAAACACTGTCGTGGTTGTGAGGCAGCCCGTCAATAAAAGATTTGTCTATCTTGACGCGGGTAAACGGCAACTTGTGCAGGTAACTCATGGATGAATAACCTGTCCCAAAATCGTCAATGGCTAATTGCATGCCGGTGGCTCGGAAAGCGTCCAGCGTCGAAATCGCCTGCTGCGTGTCTCGCGCAATAAAGCTTTCCGTGATTTCCATTTCCAACCACTCCGGTCGCAGCCCATGGGCTTGAAGGGCCTTCTCCATCACCGAACCCAACGCCTTTCCTTTCAGTTGCACCCCGGACACATTCACACTCAAGTGGTTCAACTCCAGATGCGCAGCCCGCATCACCGCCAAGTCGTGGCAAGCCTGCTGTATCACCCAAGCGCCGATGTCCAAAATTTGGCCGGTCTCTTCGGCCAAAGGTATAAATTGCACCGGCGACACCGCGCCAAACTGCGGGGACTGCCAGCGAATCAACGCCTCGGCCGACTCCACCCGGCCAGTGCGCGCGCCCACCTTGGGTTGGTACACCAACGCAAATTGGTCGCCGGATTCAATCGCCTGGTTCAAGGCATGAATCAGGTCTGCCCTGTGCCGCACCCGCTGTGACATCTCCTGAGAGAAAAAGCTGTAGTTGTCGCGACCGCTCTCTTTGGACTGATACACCGCCAAGTCGGCGTGTTTCAACAGCGAAACGCTGTCCGTTCCGTCGCGCGGGTAAATTGAAATGCCTATGCTGACAGTGGCGTTGATGATGTGTTCCCCGCACACAAAGGGTTCGCGAAACAGCTCCAACAGCTTGCCCACCAGGGTCTCCAAATGTTCCGGGGTTTGCACGTTTTCAATCAACACATTGAACTCGTCGCCTCCTATGCGCGCCAAGGTATCGGCCTGGCGCACCTGCCCCCTCATGCGGTGGGCCACGGCCATCAGCAACATATCACCCACGCCGTGGCCCAAGGTGTCATTGATCAACTTGAATTGGTCCAAGTCCATGAACAGCACGGCCAGCTCGGTGTGTTGGCGTTGCGCCACGTCCAAAGCATGCTCCAAACGGTGCGAAAAAAAGCGTCTGTTGGGCAGACCAGTCAATGCATCGTGGTTGGACAAAAACTCCTGCTCGTAGCGGGCCTGCTCCAACGAGGCCTGCCGGTCGCGGACCGTGGTGGCCAGTTGGTTGATGCTGCTGGAAATCTGTTGCAACTCGTCACCTGTGCGCAGTTGCTGCTTGACGCCGTAATCACCGCGCTCAATGCTGTGGATTTGGTCCATCAGTAGGCCCAGCGGCCGCGTCAGGGTTCGCACAATGAACAGCCGGGCAGCCCACAACACCACAGCCGCCAACAACACCTGCAGCAGCAAAAAACGCGTGCGGTGTGTGTTCAGCAAACCCATGTGCGACCTTGACTCCAGCGACGCCTGAACAAAGGCTTGCCCACCCACAACAGGCAGCTGAACCGCGCTGACATAACGGTCGCCCAACAAATGTGGCAACAAGTTGCCCTGGCCTTTCAAGGCTTTGAGTTCGGACCACACCGGCACCTCGCTGCCCCCAAAAGCCAGCACCAGTTTCAAATCCAAATCTTTGGACAGCCCATCAAAATAACCGGCATCCAAGATGTGTGAAAGCTCCAAATGCCCGATGTAGTGTCCGTCGCGGCGGTCAATCACATTCTGGTGGACCTTGACCACCAGCGCAGAATTCAAACGGTGGTAGGTGAGCAGGGGTTCTGGGTCGGCCTGGTTCTCATTCGCGTACAACGCATGATCCAGAACGATGCTCTCGGGAAGCGCGCCCTGCTTGAACTCCGGCTGCCCCTCTGCCCGGGTCTTGACTTCGTGCTGGCGCTGGGCGTAGGTCACGTAGCCCAAGCGGTACCGATCGCCATCGCGGCCCACGAAAGCAATCAAATCCTCCCGGTCCCCATACAGCGAGATGTCATCGTTGAACGACAGTTTGACCCGGCCCAGCAACTCCTGCGCCAAAGTGATCTTTTCTTCGTCGATCAAAAAGGTGTTGTAGCGCTCCCTGTTTTCGTAGTGGTTGATCAACTCCATCGAGGCAATCAACCGCTCATCTGTCTTGGCAAAGTGGGCGCCGTTGATCAGTTCCTGCTCAATCTGGGCAAGACTGGATTCCAGCCGCTGATAGGCGTGCTGCATGCGCTCGGCTGTGGCCTGCTCAAACGAATTGCGCAAGAAGAAATCGAAATACACGCCCACCACCAACAACACCAACATCACCGCCAGCGCCACCAACAATGAAAGCCGGGTAGTGAGGTTGCGCCAACGGCGCATGGAAGCAAGCAAAACAGTGGGCACTTGTTTTAGAAAATGGGGGGCACCTGCTCCACGTTTTCACGTGTCACCAGTTTCACCGGAATCTGAACATGGCGCGGCACGGCCTGTTTGGCTATGAGCTTTTGCGCCACCTCTATGGTTTTTTTGCCTCCCAGCGGGAACAACACCGAAGCCGTTTGCGTGCCCGATCGAATCGCATCACGCGCCTCGCTGGTGTAATCGCAGCCCACAGAAACCACCGTACTGGGGTCAACCTTGTGCTGCTCCATGGCAACGCGTGCCCCGCTCAACATGCTGTCGCTTTCGGCAAAAATGGCGTCCACGCGCACCCCCTGGGCCAGCAGCTTGTCCATTTCCAAAAGCGCGTCTTTGCGCAAATAGTTGCCCGTGCGTTTGATCACCCGAATGTCGGGGTATTTGGACATCACCGACATGAAGCCCTTTGTGCGCAGCTGGGTCACATCGGCCGACTGCAGGCCCTCAAACAACAGCACCAGGCCCCGCCCTTTGATCTGCTTGGCAATGAACTCGCCACCCAAAGCACCGATCTGGATATTGTCAGAATTGATAAATACGCTGTAGTCTTTGCCCTTGATACCTCGATCAAGCACAATCACCGGCACGCCTGCTTGGTAGGCTTTGCGCACAGCAGGCACCACGGCCTTCTCGTCGTTGGTGCCCACCACCAGCACATCCACCTTCTGCTGAGCAAAAGCTTCTATTTGCCGTATCAGCAGTGAGGTTTGGCCTTGGGCATCGGAAGACACAAAGTTCAAGCCCGCTTGCTTTGCTTCCGCTTGAACCTCCATCACTTGCGCTTGCCGAAAATCGTTCTTCATCGTGTCTTGCGCAAAAGCAACCACTTTTGAACTCGCCTGCGCACCCGCAAGTGCGCTTGCTGTGCAACACGCCACGGCCACCACCACACGGAGCATTTTCATTCCAGACCTTTCAGCACGGTTGTCGCAGCTTACCGCTAATTTGCTTGTTCACCTCGGCCGCTGATTTCAATTTTTTCAATTGGCCCTGCCTCTCTGCCTCCACAGGCAACCGGGGGCGGAATCGCCGCTTTTGAACGCGCTTTTATAATCCGGGTTTCACACTCCTGCGAACCCTTGCGGTTCGTCTGCGACATGACCAAATTTGTGTTCGTTACCGGCGGCGTGGTGTCCTCATTGGGCAAGGGAATCGCCTCCGCCTCGCTGGCTGCGCTGCTTGAATCGCGCGGCCTGAAAGTCACCCTCATCAAGCTCGACCCCTACCTCAACGTGGACCCGGGCACCATGAGCCCTTTCCAGCACGGCGAGGTGTTCGTGACCGACGACGGCGCCGAAACCGATCTCGACCTGGGCCACTACGAACGCTTTATCACCACCCGGATGAAGAAGGCCAACAATTTCACCACCGGGCAGATTTACAAGTCGGTGCTGGAAAAAGAACGCCGCGGCGACTACCTGGGCAAAACCGTGCAGGTGATCCCGCACGTGACCAACGAAATCCAGGAATTTGTGAAGCGCGGGGCGGGCTACGGCACGCCAGACGCGGTGGATGTGGCCATTGTTGAAATCGGCGGCACTGTGGGCGACATTGAATCGCTGCCGTTCGTGGAAGCGGTGCGCCAACTCAGCCTGCGCCTGGGGCCCAACCAGGCCGCTTTTGTGCACCTCACCTACGTGCCCTACATTGCAGCTGCCGGCGAGCTCAAAACCAAACCCACCCAGCACACGGTGCAAAAACTGCGCGAAATCGGTATCCAACCCGACGCGTTGTTGTGCCGTGCCGACCGCGTCATTCCAGACGACGAACGCGAAAAAATCAGCCTGTTCACCAACGTGGCGCAATGGGGCGTGATTTCCATGCCCGATGTGGACACCATCTACAAGGTGCCGCGCGTGCTGCACGAGCAAGGCCTGGACGGCCTGATCTGCGACAAACTGCGCCTGAACACACCGCCGGCCAACCTCAAACGCTGGGACGACCTGGTGCACGAAGTGCTGCACCCGCAGGGCACGGTCAAAATCGCCATGGTGGGCAAGTATGTGGATTTGTCCGACAGCTACAAGTCGGTCAACGAAGCCCTGCGCCACGCAGGCATGAAGAACCACGTCAAGTCCGAAATCACCTACATCGACTCCGAGAACCTGGAATCGCAAGACGTGAGCCAAGCCTTGGGCCAGTTCGACGCGATTTTGGTGCCTGGCGGTTTTGGCAAACGGGGCACCGAAGGCAAGATTGCCGCGGCCCGCTTTGCGCGCGAAAACAAAGTGCCTTACCTGGGCATTTGCCTGGGCATGCAGGTGGCCACCATCGAATTTGCACGCCACGTGGCAGGCCTGGAGGGTGCCAACTCCACCGAATTCGACCCCAGCACCCCCCACCCGGTGATTGCCCTGATCGACGAATGGCAAGACGCCGATGGTTCCATCCAAAAGCGCGATGCCAACTCCGACCTGGGCGGCACCATGCGCCTGGGCGCACAAAGCTCGGACGTGGCGCCAGGCACTCTTGCGCACGGCATTTATGGCGATGTGGTCACCGAACGCCACCGCCACCGGTACGAGGCCAACACCTTTTACCTGGACAAACTGCGCTCCGCTGGCCTGGTGATTTCGGCCCTGACCCAACGCGAACACCTGACCGAAATCGTTGAACTGCCGCAAGTCCAGCACCCCTGGTTTGTGGGCGTGCAGTTCCACCCCGAATTCAAGTCCACCCCATGGGACGGCCACCCGCTGTTCAATGCCTTCGTCAAGGCTGGGCTGCAACGCAAAAACAAGGTGTAAACCATGCAACTTTGCGGCTTCAACGTTGGCCTGAACCAGCCCTTCTTCTTGATCGCGGGCACCTGCTCCATTGAAGGGCTGGAAATGTCACTCGACGTGGCGGGCCAACTCCAAGAAATTTGCTCAACCCTGGGCATTCCGCTCATTTACAAGGGTTCGTTCGACAAAGCCAACCGTTCGTCGGGCACCAGCCAACGCGGCGTGGGCATGGAAGCGGGCCTGAAAATTTTGGACGAAGTGCGCCGGCAACTCAAGGTGCCCATCTTGACCGATGTTCACGATGAATCCCAGGTGGCTGAGGTGGCCAGCGTGGTCGATGTGCTGCAGACCCCTGCTTTTTTGTGCCGACAGACCGACTTCATCCGTGCGGTGGCGCAGTCGGGCAAACCGGTCAACATCAAAAAAGGGCAGTTCCTGGCCCCTTGGGACATGAAAAACGTGGTGGACAAAGCGCGCGCCGCCGCAAGCGAAGTCGGCCTGTCGGAAGACCGCTTTTTGGCCTGCGAGCGCGGCGTCAGCTTTGGCTACAACAACCTGGTGGCTGACATGACCAGCCTGGCCGAAATGCGCAAGTCTGGCGCGCCCGTGGTGTTTGATGTGACCCATTCGGTACAGAAACCGGGCGGACTGGGCGCCGTCAGTGGCGGCGCACGCGACATGGTGCCGGTGCTGGCCCGCGCTGGCGTGGCAGCGGGCGTGGCGGGTTTGTTCATGGAAACCCACCCCCGCCCGGCCGAAGCCTGGTCCGACGGTCCGAACGCGGTGCCACTCAAACACATGAAAGCCCTGCTCGAAACCCTGGTCGCGCTCGACCAAGTCACCAAACGCAGCGGCTTCCTCGAGAACAATTTCGGAGCCTGAACATGCCCAGCGGTTACGTCATTGCGAACGTGCTCGTCACCAACCCCACCCAATACGAAGCGTACAAAAAGTGGTCCAGCGAGGCCATGCAGGTGCATGGAGCCGAGGTTTGCGTGCGGGGTGGCCAGGTGCAAGTGCTGGAAGGCGACTGGGCGCCCGACCGCTTGGTTGTACTTAAGTTTCAATCTTTTGAAGCAGCAAAGGCTTTTAGCGCCTCGAAGGAATACGAAAAAGCGCGCACCTCTCGACAAGGCGCGGCCATTATGCGTATGATTGCGGTCGAAGGCGTGTAACTTTTTTACATCTTTATTGAACGGAGAACTCATGAGTGCAATCGTAGACATCGTTGGCCGCGAAGTGCTGGACAGCCGAGGCAACCCCACCGTCGAATGCGACGTGTTGCTGGAATCCGGCGTCATGGGCCGTGCCGCTGTGCCATCCGGTGCATCCACCGGCAGCCGCGAAGCGATCGAACTGCGTGACGGCGACAAGGGCCGCTACCTGGGCAAAGGTGTCCTGAAAGCCGTTGAGCACATCAACACCGAAATTTCCGAAGCCGTGCTGGGCCTGGACGCCTCCGAACAAGCGTTTTTGGACAAGACCCTGATCGACCTGGACGGCACCGACAACAAGAGCCGCTTGGGCGCCAACGCCATGCTGGCCGTGTCCATGGCTGTGGCCCGCGCCGCCGCTGAAGAAGCCGGCCTGCCACTGTACCGCTACTTCGGTGGCATGGGCGGTGTGCAATTGCCAGTGCCCATGATGAACGTCATCAACGGTGGGGCGCATGCCAACAACAGCCTCGACCTCCAAGAGTTCATGATTGTGCCCGTGGGCGCCCCGAGCTTCCGCGAAGCGCTGCGTTGGGGTGCCGAGGTGTTCCATGCGCTCAAGAAAATCATCCACGACAAGGGCATGCCCACGGCCGTGGGCGACGAAGGCGGCTTTGCGCCCAGCGTGGAAAACCACGAGGCCGCCATCCAGCTCATTCTGCAAGCGATTGACAAAGCCGGCTACACCGCAGGTGAACAAATCGCCATTGCCCTGGACTGCGCAGCCAGCGAGTTCTACCACGACGGTCTGTACGTGCTGGAAGGCGAAGGCGGTATCAAGCTGACCTCAGCCCAGTGGACCGACATGATGGCCACTTGGGTGGACAAATACCCCATCATCAGCATTGAAGACGGAATGGCCGAAGGCGACTGGGACGGCTGGAAACTGCTGACCGACCGGCTGGGTAAAAAAGTGCAAATCGTGGGCGACGACCTGTTCGTGACCAACACCAAGATCCTGAAAGAAGGCATCGAAAAAGGCATCGCCAATTCGATCCTGATCAAGATCAACCAAATTGGCACCCTGACCGAAACCTTCGCCGCCATCGAAATGGCAAAACGCGCCGGTTACACCGCCGTTATCAGCCACCGCTCGGGCGAAACCGAAGACAACACCATCTCTGACATTGCAGTGGGCTTGAACGCTGGGCAAATCAAGACCGGTTCATTGAGCCGTTCTGACCGGATGTCCAAGTACAACCAGCTGCTGCGCATTGAAGAAGACCTGGGTGACGTGGCGGTGTACCCCGGCCGCAGCGCGTTCTACAACTTGCGCTGACCCTCGGTTTTAGCAACCACACGCTGTGGGCGCGCGTTTCGCCACCTTGGTACTGCTGGCCTTGCTGGGCGTATTCCATGCCCAGCTTTGGCTGGGCCGTGGGAGCGTGCCGCAGGTGGCAGAACTGCGCCGACAGCTGGGCCAGCAAAACGCGGCCAACGAGGCCGCCAAGCTGCACAACGAGCAACTCGCCAACGAAGTCCGCGATTTGCAAGAAGGCTTGGACATGGTGGAAGAAATGGCCCGAGTGGAACTGGGCATGGTCAAGCCCAATGAAATTTTCGTTCAGGTCTTGCAGAAACCGGCTCACTGAAGCGGGTTTTGGCACTTGACCATGGCGCACAGCCCCCAAAACGTGCTGATCGCGAGCGCCCGGCCTCTGCGTGGCACCGACCGCGATTTGCTGAGCTCTCACCCCACCGTACAGTACTGGAATGGCACCCCACCACTGGGCTCATTCTGGAACGATTTGCCCACCCCTATCCGATTGGGCATGGCTCTGGTTTTATGGGCATTGCCGCACCAAGCGCCCCTAGAACAACTTGAGTCTGAAGACGCGCTGCGGCACCAGTTGAACGCATTGGGGCAGCCGTATCGCACCTTGCACGCCAACGGGTTTACCGAGGTGCTGCAGCTGGCCCTTTGCCGGCAGCCGCCCGACCCCCAGCAAACCGCTCTCGCTCAACAACAGTGGCAACGCTGGCAGCAGAGGGGTTGCGAAAAATGCAGCGACCCTGTTTGTGAACACCGGCTGTTCCAAGACCTGCTGCAACAACGCACCGAGCTTGACCCCAAAGGTTAGATCACTGCAGCAGATCGGAAGCCGGAGGTTGCTGATCGCCCTTGAGGAAGAGCCTCGCGGCATCGACTGGATCAAAGTGGTACTGGGCTCCGCAAAAATCGCAGCCCACCTCGACATTGCCACGTTCGGCCAAAATCGACTCCACCTCTGCCACCCCCAGGTTGTGCAGCATGGCCCCCACCCGCTCGCGCGAACAGGTGCATGAAAAATGGGGGGCCAAGGCGTCGGCACCCGGCACAAAGCGCAAAAGCTTTTCTTGCCAGAACAAACGGTGCAGGATGGTGTCTGCATCCAGTTCCAACAATTCCTCGCGCTTGAGGCTGGCCGCCAGCATGGAAATCCGGTTGTAGTCTTCGTTTTGGCCAATGGCGTCTTCATTGGCCTGCGCCGCCGATCCCGCCAAGTTCCCTTCGCCTTTGACTGGCAGGCGCTGTATCAGCAAACCTGCGGCCATGCGGTCGTTTGCGGCCAGCACCAAACAGGTGTCCAGTTGCTCGCTTTGGAGCATGTAGTGCTCCAGCACATCGCTCAATTTCTCCAACTTGTGGCGGTGGTCGTCGTACAAAGGCACCACGCCTTGGTAAGGCTGCTGCCCAGGCAAACGGTCTTTGGGGTCCAACGTGATAGCGCAGCGCCCTTGGTTGTTTTGGTTCACCATCTGGCTCAGGCTCGCATCGGCAGGCAGCTCACCCACCACTTTGGCGGTTACCCGAAAACCGAAATTGGGCTGCACCTCGGCCACGGCGAGCTTGACCGGGCCGTCGCCAAACACCTGCAACACCAGGGAACCGTTGAACTTGATGTTGCCCTGCATCAACACCGCAGCTGCCACCATCTCGCCCAGCAACTCGGTAACAGGTGCTGGGTAGGGGCCGGCTTGTTCGTGCCGGCGCAACACCTCTTGCCAACCGTCGGTCAGGCGCACCAGCATGCCCCGCACGGGCACGCCATCGAACAAAAATTTGTGCAATTCGGACACAGCGCCTCCCTTCAGCCCACCGGCTTCAAACCCGCCCGAAAGCGGTTGGCATTGGCCACATACGAGCGCGCACTGCGACGCAAACCTTCGATCTGCTCCGGGCTCAACAGCTTCACCACCTTGGCCGGGCTGCCCAGAATCATCGAGCCGTCCGGGAACTCTTTGCCTTCGGTCACCAACGCGCCAGCGCCCACCAGGCAGTTCTTGCCAATGCGCGCACCGTTCAGTACCACAGCACCAATCCCAATCAACGATTCGTCTCCTACGGTGCACCCGTGCAGCACGACTTTGTGCCCCACGGTCACGTTTTCGCCCAAAGTCAACGGAAAACCATGATCGGAATGCAACACACTGCCGTCTTGGATGTTGGTGCCTTGGCCTATGGTCATGGGCTCGTTGTCGCCTCGCAAAACGGCACCAAACCACACGCTGCTGTCGGCGGCCAGGCTGACACGGCCTACCACTTGCGCGCTGTCGGCCACAAAAGCCGTTTCGTGCACCTCGGGTGCTTGATCGTCTAATCGGTATAGGGTCATGCCACAATTGTAGGGATGGAACTGAGAGAACAGGCGTTGCGGGCGTTGTGCTGCCCCCAACCCGAACAAAAAGTGCGCCTGGTTCAGGCAATTTACGCCCAAAAAGCCGCCATCGACCTGGATACTCATGCCGCCTTGAGCGCCCTGCCCGATCAACTGCCGGGCAGGCCGCAGCGCCCCACCCTCATCGACCCGGCCCAGGTACCTCAAAGGTCACCCTTTACGCCCTTGGGGCACGCGGCATTGGTGCACGCCATTTGCCACATCGAATTCAATGCAATCAACCTGGCCCTGGACGCGGTGTGGCGCTTTTCAGGTATGCCAGCGGGCTATTACCAGGATTGGTTGCAAGTGGCCGCCGAGGAAGCCCACCACTTTGGTCTGCTGCACAGGCATTTGCGACAACTTCCCAAGCCCAACGAGCCCGGCAATACCTGGGACTACGGCGATTTCGACGCCCACAACGGCCTGTGGACCATGTGTGAACAAACCGCACACGACATCACCGCCCGAATGGCCTTGGTCCCCCGCACCCTGGAAGCACGGGGTCTGGACGCAACGCCTTTGATCCAATCCAAGCTGCGCAAGGTGAACACGCCGCAGGCGCAAGAGGTGGTTGCCTTGCTGGACATTATTTTGCGAGACGAAG
>JBDKEX010000166.1:0-5261 GCA_039798985.1 Pseudomonadota bacterium
ATCTGCTCACAAATGCCCACCAAACGCAGCAGTGCGGCCCTGCCAGCATTGCACGGAAAGGTGGGCGGTGACCGATTCTGAATGGATGGCGTTGGCGCTCGAGCAAGCACGGCTCGGCGCAGAGGCGGGGGAGGTGCCCGTGGGCGCGGTGGTTGTGCGCAACGGGCAACTGGTGGCCAGCGCCCACAACCTGCCGTTGGCCTTGAAAGACCCTTGCGCTCATGCCGAAGTGTTGGCGCTCAGGCAAGCTGGACAGGCGCTGGACAACTATCGTTTGGACCAGTGCGAGGTTTTTGTAACGCTGGAGCCTTGTGCCATGTGCGCACAAGCCATGCTGCATGCGCGGGTCAAACGCGTGGTTTTTGGGGCGCCCGAACCCAAAATGGGCGCTGCGGGGTCGGTGTTGAATTTGTTTGGTATGTCTGCTCTGAACCATCAAACCCAGTTGGTGGGCGGGGTTCGGTCCGCAGAGGCTGCCGGTTTGATGCGCGTTTTCTTTGATCAAAGGCGGGAGTTTGCGCGAGTCCATGCGGTCCCCCTGGTGGATTATGCGTTGCGCACCCCTGAAGCTGACTTCAGTGCCCTTTGGAGCCGTTGGCCCAGCGCTGCGTTTTGGATTGGGAAGGACCGTTTCATTGCCTCTTTGCCCGCATTGGCCGGTTTGAACCTGCACTACATGGACACAGGGACGATTGCTTCGAAAAAGGCTTGGGTCGCGTTGCACAGCCCCGATTCATGGTGGCCCCAGTGGGCCGCATGGGCGCGTTTGCAGGGGGAACAGGCTCGGGTGTTGCTGCCCGATTTGGTGGGTTTTGGCCAAAGCGACAAACCCAAAAAAGAGGGTTGGCACCACCTTGATTTGCATGCGCAAATTCTGACGCAATGGTTGCAAGCACTCGATTTGTCTGCGGTGCATTTGGTGGTGCCGGCTGACCAACTGGAGTTGGGACAGCGGGTTTTGCGGGCCAACCCTGGTCTGGTGGATTCAATAGAGGTTGTTGAGCCCCAAGCACCTTCAGACTTGCCCGAAGGTTGGAGAGCGGTGCCTTACCCCGACCGTGGGCACCAAGCGGCTTTGCGCGCTTGGCGTGGTCAATAATCGCAGCATGTCACATATTTACATTTATTCGCCCAGTGGCGCGGTCCGCGACAAAGTTGCGTTCAAACGGGGCGTCAAACGCCTGCAGGCACTCGGGCACGAGGTGGAGGTGGACGCCACAGCCCTGGCCAGCCACCAACGTTTTGCGGGTGACGACGAAACCCGTTTGGCGGCCGTTCGCCGTGCGGCTTGCAGCGGCGCCGACGTGGTGTTGACGGCACGTGGTGGCTACGGTTTGACCCGTGTTTTGACAAATTTGCCGTTTGACTTGATAGAAAAATCGGTGGTGCAGGGCACCCACTGGGTGGGGCTGAGCGACTTTACGGCCTTGCAAATGGCCGTGTTGGCTCAAGGCGGTGTATGCACCTGGGCCGGCCCCTCTTTGCTGGACGACTTTGGCACAGAAGCCGAGCCAGACGACATCATGCTGGCCTGCTTTGACGATTTGTTGGTCGGCCACGGCGAGGGTGCGGGTTGGCGCTTGCCTGTGGCAGACATCAAGGCCCACCCCATGCTGACAAACGATGGCGGTTGGGGCGTAGAGCAGGGCGTGCTGTGGGGAGGGAATTTGACCGTGTTGTGCGCCTTGTTGGGAACGCCGTATTTCCCCCAGGTGCAAGGCGGAATCTTGTTCCTGGAGGACGTGAACGAGCACCCCTACCGGGTTGAGAGAATGCTGACCCAGTTGTTGCATGCGGGTGTTTTGGCGCGGCAGCAGGCTGTGGTGTTGGGGCAGTTCAACCGCTACCAACTCACGCCTCACGACAAGGGGTTCAACATGGCTTCGGTGCACAGCTATTTGCGCTCGCACCTGAAGCAGCCGCTGTTGACGGGCTTGCCTTTTGGCCACGTGCCCACCAAAGTGTTGCTGCCGGTGGGGCAGGCGGTTCAATTGGTGGTTGAGAACCGCGATGCCCTGCTGTTTTGGGGCTGATCAGGCGCTGGAAACGCGGTGTGCGATGTGGGCCAGAGCCTCTTCCACTTGATCGATCAGAATCAAGCACAAATCGCCCGGTTGCAAACGCTCCAAAGCCACGTCAATGGCTTTGAATTCGCCCTGTATTTCCATGACCTGCTGGGTTTTGCGGGCGCCTTGCAGGCCTTGCTTTAACAGGCCCAGCACCTCGCCGTCGGAACGGCCCCGTTGGCAGGCGTCTTCGTAGAGCACCACTTCGTCAAACGCATCGCCCAAAATACGTGTTTGTTGGCGTATGTCTTCGTCGCGCCGGTCGCCAGCGCCACTGATCACCACCGAGCGTTTGTTTGCCGGCATGTTCTTTACCGCATCGGTCAAAGCCTGTACCGCGTCTGGGTTGTGGCCGTAGTCGGCGATCAGCGTGGCGCCTTTGTAATCGAACAGGTTGAAACGGCCCGGGACCGCCTGGGAGTCGCTGATGAAACCCGCCAGGGCTTCGGCAATGGTGTTCCAAGGGAGATCCAAGGCCCAGGCGGCGCCCACGGCGGCCATGGCGTTGTCCACTTGAAAACCTATGGTGCCGTTGCGGGTGATGGGAACGTTGGCCAAGGGCAGGCGAACCTGCTTCTTGCCTTCGGCCGCCACCAAATGTCCATCAGACACATAGATCACCCGCTGCCCCATGGCCTTGTGGGTGGCAACCACCGGGTGGTGTTCGCTTGGCCCAAAGAACAGCACCTTGCCGGCGCAATGCTTGGCCATTTTCACAACTTCGGGGTCGGCCGCATTGAGCACAGCGTAGCCGTTGGTGGCAACGTTGAGCACGATCACGCGCTTGAGCACCATCAAATCTTCGACCGTGGTGATGAAATTCAACCCCAGGTGGTCGCCGGTGCCCACATTGGTGACCACAGCGACCTGGCATTTGTCGTAGGCGAGGCCCTCTCTCAGCAAACCGCCACGTGCGGTCTCAAAAACGGCTGCGTCCACGTCGGGGTGCATCAGCACGTTGCGTGCACTGCGTGGGCCGCTGCAGTCACCGCTGTCGGTTTGCCGGCCATTCACGTACACACCGTCGGTGTTGGTCATGCCCACCCGCCACCCATGGCCTTTGAGCAGGTGAGCGATCAAGCGCACCGTGGTGGTTTTTCCGTTGGTGCCAGTGACCGCTATCACCGGTATGCGGCCGTCACCGCCGTCAGGGAACATGTGCTGGATCACAGCTTCGCCCACAGCGCGCCCTTTTCCAAAAGAGGGGCTGAGGTGCATGCGCAAGCCTGGTGCGGCATTGACCTCGACTATGCCGCCACCCTGCGCTTCCAACGGCTGCAGCACACTGTTGCACACCACATCCACCCCGCAGATGTCCAGGCCTATCATTTGCGCTGCGGCCACAGCGCGGGCTGCCACCTCGGCATGCACCTCGTCGGTGACGTCGGTTGCGGTGCCGCCGGTAGACAAGTTGGCGTTGTTGCGCAACACCACCCGTTCACCTTTTGGTGGCACCGACTGAGGGGTCAAGCCTTGCTCACGCAGGCGGTCAATCGCAATCTCATCGAATCGAATTTTGGTGAGTGCCGTAGCGTGGCCGTCACCACGAAGGGGGTCGGCGTTGACGATTTCCACCAACTTTTCAACCGTGTGTACACCGTCGCCAATCACCAGCGGCGGGTCCCGCCGGGCAGCTGCCACCAGATGTTTGCCCACCACCAAGAGGCGGTAGTCGGTTCCCGGCAAATACCGCTCTACCATCACGTCGTCCCGGTATTGCCGGGCGTTTTGGTAAGCCGCTTTGACTTGTTCTTCGGTTTGAATATTGACCGTAACGCCTTTGCCTTGGTTGCCATCCCGCGGCTTGACCACGACTGGGCCCCCTATGGCTTGGGCGGCTTCCCATGCATCTTGTGCGTCGTCAACCGGTCGCCCCAACGGGACTGGCACGCCAGCCGCGTGCAGCAATTTTTTGGTGAGGTCTTTGTCTTGAGCAATGCCTTCCGCAATTGCGCTGGTGGTGTCGCATTCGGCGGCTTGTATGCGCCGCTGTTTGCTGCCCCAACCAAATTGCACCAGGCTGCCCTGCGTCAAACGCCTGATGGGAATACCGCGCGCTTGTGCCGCATCCACAATGGACCCGGTGGAGGGCCCGAGGCGCACATCTTCGTCGAGTTCGCGCAGCTGCTGGACGGCGGTGTCTGCATCGAAATCCGTGTTTTGCAAACACGCTGTTACCAAATTCATGGCCAATGAAAGGGCCAACCTGCCCACCGCTTCCTCGGTGTATTGCACCACCACTTGAAAAACGCCTGCGTCGGGGGCGGGCGTGGTGCGGCTGAAGCTGACCCTGCAGCCCGCTTGGGACTGCAACGTGAGGGTGGCCAGTTCGAGTACATGGGCCAGACTGACCTGTCCACGCTCGGTGGGCAAGGGCAGGGCGCCAATGGCCGGAAATCGGACGCGCAATTGGTTTTCAAAACCGGTCAGATTGACCAGGTTGCATTCTTGGGCAGAACACTCAACCACGGCTTCTATGGCGGTGTATCGTGACCACAGATTGGGGCCGCGCAAGGCCCTGATGCGGGAAACGTCCATGAGTGGCGATGCCTTTGTCGTGTCAGACGTTGTAAATGAAGCGTTGCGCGGTTTCAATACCCGCGCGCAACACAGGCTGAGGCACCTCCATTGCTATGCCAACAGCAACCGCGGCCATCAAGGCCGGCAAGGGCAACTGATTTTCGAGCAGGCCGGCCACCTCGGGTTGCGCCAAATCCAGCAAAACCTGTGGTGTGCCACTGCCCACCAAGACCAGGCTGTTGCCTTGCAACGTGATTTGCCGGGTGCCTGGTTTGGGGTTTTCGGCGTCTTGGGCCACCAGTTTGGAGCCGTAAAAAATCACATTACCATCGCACACCTCGGCGAGGGCAACACAAGAGGGGTCGTCGGAATTGAGCACGGCACAGCCGTTGGGCAAGACCACATCGACCTGGGTTCGCAGGACATTGCGCATTTGTTCCTGCGTCAAAATATGGTGGTCCTGCAACCCTTGGGGTACGGGCACAGAAGTAACCACCCCGACCTGGCAGCGGTCGTATGACAGCCCATCGTCGAGGATGCTGCGCTGCGAATTTTCAATCACGGCGGCTTGTATGTTGCGGTTCATCAGCACCCGTTGCCCGGCCTCCCAGTCGGAGGGCAGGGTGTCGTCTATGCGCCGTCTGTTTTTAAACAGGCATTCGGTGCACTACAGGC
>JBDKEX010000167.1:0-4531 GCA_039798985.1 Pseudomonadota bacterium
TGGTGCGTGGCTTTGGCTGGCATTGCCGCAGCGGTGGCAGAGGCCAAAGGTGTGGCTGCACCAGCCAATGTCGAAGTGAACGACGCGGCGCGTGCGGTGGCCAAGTCCCTGCTGTCGGGAGAACGCAAGGCCATTTTGTTGGGCAACGCGGCAGCCCACCACGAGCAAAGTTCCAGCCTGTTGGCTTTGGCTCAATGGATTGGTTCCCAAACCTCCGCCAAGGTGGGCTACCTCACGGAGGCGGCCAACACAGTGGGTGCTCAGCTGGTCAACGCCTTGCCCGGTGCAGGTGGTATGAACGCTACGCAAATGCTGACAGGCGGGCTCAAAGGCGTGTTGCTGCTGAACGTGGAGCCTGGTCTTGACACAGCGGTGTGCACCCAAGGTTTGAAGCAAGCTGAGATGGTGGTGACCCTCAGTCCATTCAAAACCAATCTCGATGTCAGCGACGTATTGTTGCCCATAGCCCCATTCACCGAAACATCGGGTTCCTTTGTCAACGCCGAAGGGCGGCTTCAGAGCTTCAATGCGGTGGTCAAGCCGCTGGCTGAGACGCGACCCGCTTGGAAGGTGCTGCGGGTGCTGGGGAATTTGTTGGGCCTCACCGGCTTCGACGCAGACTCCTCACAAGCGGTATTGGCCCGCGCATTGCCAGGGGTGCTTGCGGGGCAGGTGGTTGACGGCAAGCGTTTGTCCAACGCCACTTCGGCACCCTTGGACACGACCGTGACCGGTGGCACACCCTGCGTGGCCAGCATCTACCAATTGGATGGATTGGTTCGCCGCTCCCCATCGCTTCAACTCACGCTGGACGCCCGCGCCTCAGCCGTTGAAGGAGTGACCGCATGATCGACGCTTTGTACAACGGCGGGCTGAACCTGCTGGCTGATTCGTGGTGGCAAACGGCCGCATGGCCTGTGCTGTGGATATTGTTGAAGATTGTGGTGGTTTTGGCCCCGTTGATGGGAGCCGTGGCGTACCTGACCTTGTGGGAGCGCAAGCTGCTGGGCTTCATGCAGGTGCGTTTGGGTCCCAACCGCGTCGGGCCTTTTGGTTTGTTGCAACCTATTGCCGACGCCTTGAAGCTGTTGAGCAAAGAGTTGATCAACCCGTCTGCGGCGTCCAAGGGCTTGTTCCGTCTAGGCCCCATCATGGCCATCATGCCGGCCCTGGCCGCCTGGGTGGCGGTGCCCTTCGGTCCGGAAGCCGTGCTGGCCAACGTGAACGCTGGGTTGTTGGTCATTCTGGCGATCACCTCCATCGAGGTGTACGGCGTCATCATCGCTGGGTGGGCATCCAACTCCAAATACGCTTTCCTGGGCGCGCTGCGTGCATCTGCGCAAATGGTGAGCTATGAAATCGCAATTGGCTTCTGTTTCCTGGTGGTGGTTATGACGGCCGGGAGCCTTAATTTGGCCGATATTGTTTCCTCCCAAGCTCGGGGAATGGGCGCCAACATGGGCCTTGATTTCCTGTCTTGGAACTGGTTGCCGCTTTTGCCTATCTTCTTGGTGTACCTGATCTCTGGCGTGGCCGAGACCAACCGCCACCCGTTCGACGTGGTGGAAGGCGAGGCCGAGATTGTGGCCGGCCACATGGTCGAGTACTCTGGTATGGGTTTCGCCATCTTCTTCTTGGCTGAATACGCCAGCATGTGGTTGGTTTCCATCTTGGCTGTGTTGATGTTCTTGGGCGGTTGGCTGTCGCCGGTCGAGTTCCTCGACTTCATTCCAGGTTGGATTTGGTTGGGTTTGAAGACTTTTGTGGTTGTTTCCATGTTCATCTGGATACGTGCCACCTTTCCGCGCTTCCGTTACGACCAGATCATGCGTTTGGGTTGGAAGATTTTCATTCCCGTGACCTTGGTCTGGCTGCTGCTTGTGGGTGGGCTGATGCAAACCTCCTGGAACATTTGGAAGTAAGGAGGCACTCAAAAATGTCCGCTACTGCTGTTGCTCCCTTTTCGCTCAAAGACTTTTTCAAAAGCTTTTTGCTGGTGGAACTGTTCAAAGGCATGGCCTTAACCGGGCGGTACGCTTTGCGTCGCAAAGTGACCGTGCAGTTTCCCGAAGAAAAAACCCCACTGTCGCCCCGTTTCCGCGGCTTGCACGCCCAGCGTCGGTACGAAAACGGTGAGGAACGCTGCATTGCCTGCAAACTCTGCGAAGCGGTTTGTCCTGCAATGGCCATCACCATCGAGTCTGACCAACGCGAAGACGGCACCCGGCGCACCACCCGTTACGACATCGACCTGACCAAATGCATCTTCTGTGGATTTTGCGAAGAGGCTTGCCCGGTGGATGCGATTGTGGAAACCCAGATTCTGGAGTACCACGGCGAAAAACGCGGTGATTTGTATTTCACCAAAGAAATGTTGCTGGCCGTAGGCGATCGGTACGAACCCGAAATTGCGGCCGCCAAGGCAGCCGACGCCAAGTACCGCTGAAAGGCCAGATCGAGACGACCATGGATTACCAAACTGGCTTTTTCTACTTTTTTGCGGCAGTGCTGCTGTTTTCGGGGTTCCGCGTGGTTACCGCACGCAACCCGGTGCACGCGGTGCTGTTCTTGATGCTGGCTTTTTCCCAGGCATCGGCTTTGTGGTTGCTGCTCAAGGCAGAGTTTTTGGGCATTACCCTGGTGCTGGTGTATTTGGGTGCCGTGATGGTGCTGTTTTTGTTTGTGGTGATGATGCTTGACATCAACATTGATGCCCTTCGTGAAGGTTTCTGGAAAAACTTTCCCATGGCTTTGGTGTTGGGTGGTTTGGTCAGCGCTGAGCTGATCGCTGTGCTGTGGGTGGGCTATCCATCTCTGGTGGCCAACACCGAGTTGGCATCCTCGGCCATGCACTCGCCTGATCACGACAACACCCGTGCCTTGGGCAAGCTGCTGTATACCGACTACCTGTACCCCATACAGGTGGCTGCCGTGATTTTGCTGGTGGCCATGATTGCGGCGATTGCATTGACCTTGCGCGAACGCAAAGACAGCAAAGCCATCAACCCTGGATTGCAGGTGAAGGTCAGGGCTGCGGATCGCTTGAGTGTGGTGCAGATGGCCGCTACCCAGTCAACCGCAGAAGGCATTGCCGAGGAGGTTAAATCATGAGTCTGACGCTCGGACACTTTCTGTCGGTAGGCGCCATTTTGTTTGCGCTGTCGGTGGTGGGGATTTTCTTGAACCGCAAGAACCTCATCGTGCTGCTCATGGCCATCGAGTTGATGTTGTTGGCTGTGAACATGAACTTTGTTGCCTTTTCGCACTATTTGGGCGACATGCAAGGCCAGGTGTTTGTGTTTTTCATTCTGACCGTGGCCGCGGCTGAATCTGCCATCGGGCTGGCCATTCTGGTCTTGCTGTTCCGCAACAAGTCGTCCATCAACGTGGATGAACTCAACACGCTCAAGGGCTGATGGCTCGGAGCCCCAACAGATAAGTCACAACAATGAGTACAAGCCTTTCTGCAAGCACACTGCTGGCGGTGCCGATGGCGCCGCTGGTGGGGTCGATTCTCGCCGGCGTGTTGGGTACCAAGTTTGGCGGTAACGTCATTGGGCGCCGTGCCTCGCACTCCCTCACCATCTTGGGTGTGTTGATTGCCTTTGTGTTGTCCGCATTGACGCTCAAAAGCGTGGCCCTGGATGGCGCCCGCTTCAACGCCACTGTTTACGAGTGGATGGTGGTGGGCGGTTTGAAAATGGAAATCGGCTTCATGGTGGACGGTCTGACCGCCATGATGATGTGTGTGGTCACCTTCGTTTCTTTGATGGTGCACATCTACACCATCGGTTACATGGAAGAAGACGCGGGCTACAACCGGTTCTTTGCCTACATTTCCTTGTTCACTTTCTCTATGCTCATGTTGGTGATGAGCAACAACCTGCTGCAGTTGTTCTTCGGCTGGGAAGCGGTGGGTTTGGTGTCTTATTTGCTGATCGGTTTCTGGTTCAACAAGCCCACGGCCATTTTTGCGAACATGAAGGCATTTTTGGTCAACCGGGTGGGTGACTTTGGCTTTATTTTGGGCATTGGTTTGATTGTTGCCTACACCGGCAGCTTGAATTACACCGAGATTTTTGCCAAAGCGCCCAGCTTGGCTTCGATCGAATTCCCGTGGTACATCTTCGGCCAAGAAGCCATGTTGGTCACCGTGATCGGGATTTGCCTGTTTATCGGTGCCATGGGCAAGTCGGCCCAGTTTCCGCTGCACGTCTGGTTGCCAGACTCCATGGAAGGCCCTACGCCAATCTCTGCACTGATTCACGCTGCAACCATGGTCACGGCCGGCATCTTCATGGTGTCGCGTATGTCACCGATCTACGAACTTTCCGACACCGCCCTGAACTTCATTTTGGTGATTGGTGCGATTACCGCGTTGTTCATGGGTTTTCTGGGCATTATCCAGAACGACATCAAACGTGTGGTGGCCTATTCCACCTTGTCTCAGTTGGGCTACATGACGGTTGCACTGGGGGCTTCAGCCTACTCGGTGGCGGTTTTCCACCTGATGACCCACGCGTTTTTCAAG
>JBDKEX010000168.1:0-3050 GCA_039798985.1 Pseudomonadota bacterium
TGTGGGAAACCGCCTCCGCCCGGGCCATGCACCAAGCTTTTCACAACGGAGGGTGCTGCATCGCCGGCACCAGTGCCGGGGCGGCTGCCCTGTCCCGGCAAATGCTCGCCGTGGGTGATACGCCAGCGCTGCCCTACCGGGATGCGGTGACGCTGGACATTGGTTTGGGGTTGGTGCACAACGCGATTGTTGACCAGCACTTCTCCGAACGCCGCCGGTTGGGGCGACTCCTGTCATCTCTGGCCCTTCGCCCCGATATGCTGGGTGTGGGCATAGACGAAGACACGGCCTTGTTGATCGAACGGGGCCAAGGGGTTGAAGTGATCGGCAAAGGTGCCGTGACTTTGGTGGACGGCCGCAGCATGCAAAACAACCTGCCCGACAGCAGCCCCGACAACCCGCTGGAATTGCTCAATGTGGTTCTTCACGTCCTGCCAGCAGGCAAGCGGTACCACCTCTCAGACGACTCCCTCGCGCCCTTGCCTGAAAACCTGAAGTCTGCCTTGACCCTGTTGACAACTCCCGGGCCGCTGCGGGTGTAAAAAAAGCTGTCGAGGCACCGGTTGGCCATTTCAATGACGGCGCGTTCGCCGGTTTCCTGGCCCACCAGGTTGGGCTCGGGAAGCGATGTGGAGTGTCATGGACAGGCCACCGTGGAAATCTGCGTAGCCACACAGCGGTAATGCTTTTGTACCGCCAGGCCAAAACCCGGGGTGGGGGTGCCCTTGCCGTCCTGGGTCAACTGGAACTCGCGCCCTTTCTTGTGGATCTTGGTGGGCGGCGACCACGACCACGCCATGTAAGACAAGCCTGCGGCGTGGAATTTAGGCAACCAAAGGGTGACGAAAGGCGCCTGCTCGTTGTTGTCGCCGAACTCGGTGATAACCACCGGGTACCCGGCGGCCACGATTTCACGGGCCTTTTCAATGGAGCCGTTGTTGTTCAGCGTGAGGTACTTGGCATCCCCAGGTGAAGTTCCCCACTTGGGGTACACGTGCCAGGAGGCGGCCAGTTGCGAGGTCCAGGTGCCTTTGAAGCCTTTGGGCGGCTTGCTGTCGTCGGGCACCTGCGCCAGCCAGCGGGTGTTGTCGCCCGAATAAACCAGGCTGCCCACCAACACCACATTGCCCGCCCCGGTAGCACGCACGGCAGCTATGAGGTCGTTCCAACCGGCGGTCTGGTAAACGTGTGGAACCTTTTTGGGCTTGCCCGCGCGGTCGGTGCCAAAGGCATAGTCCAACCGGTGCGACACCCGCAGGTCCAGGTCCTTGGCGCCCATATCGTGCGGTTCGTTGAACAAATCAAAGGCCACGTGGGGCGCATTTTTGAAGGTTTCGGCCACCGAGGTCCAGAACCGCAGGGAGTTGTCTTTGTTGGCCATGCGGTCACCCGATGGGCAAAAATCGGACGGCGCGGCATTGTGCAAGTTGAGAATGACGGCGAATCCCGCCTTGGCCGCCGCCTCAACCGTCTGCTTCACGTCAGCGCGGTACCGCCCCAGGCGATCCGGATTGGCCATCTCGCCTTCTTTGCCCTTGCGCCCAAACACGTCGCGGCAGCGCCCGTTGGGGCCGTCGGCGTTCCAGGAGGCCTCGTACAGCGAAATGCGAACCGCATTGGCGTGCCAGCGGGCCAAGGCAGAAAAATCGGGGTAACCGTCGGCCGTGTCGAGTTGTGTGCCCCAGTTGGTCTGGGTGGCTGCGTTGGCGATGGCCACGTACTGCATGCCCGAGAGGTTCATGCCCATGAGCCGCAGGCGTTTGCCCTCCCCGTCAATGAAATGGCCCGAGTGGGGCGAGCCCGGCGGCGCCACGGCCAAACGAAGGGCCGGCCCCTGGCGGGTGGCCACTTCGGCGCGCGGATCGGGGGCCGCCAGCACTGCGCCTGCCGCCATCTGCCACCATGCCACTGCGGCCAGCAAGGCAAAACCGCCCTGTGACCCTTTCAGTCGCCCACGCACTGTTCCGCACAATTTCATGGTTCGCCCCATCAACAGTGGATGGAAAACTCACCCACATTCCCCAAAGTGTTGCACAAGTTTCGGGGTACCCGTCGCTCATACCCAAGGGCCCAAAAAAACGACCCCGAAGGGCCGTTCTTTTTGTTCAGGAGCCGCTGGCCACTCAGGCAGCAACGCCTTTGGCAATGTCAGCGTACTCTTCGATTTGGTCAAAGTTCAGGTACTTGTAAACACTGGCAGCGTCTTTGTTGATGATGCCCATGGCGGCGTGGTATTCCTCGACCGTGGGAATCTTGCCCAGTTTGGAAGCGATGGCCGCCAGTTCCGCAGAGCCCAAAAACACATTGGTGTTCTTGCCCAAGCGGTTGGGGAAGTTGCGGGTGGACGTGGAAATGACAGTTGCGCCTTCGCGCACCTGCGCCTGGTTGCCCATGCACAGGCTGCAACCGGGCATTTCGGTGCGGGCGCCGGCTGCGCCGAAGTTGGCGTAGTGGCCTTCCTTGATCAGCTCGCTCTCGTCCATCTTGGTCGGTGGCGCCACCCACAGCTTGACCGGGATGTCACGGCTGCCGCCCAACAGCTTGGCTGCTGCACGGAAATGACCAATGTTGGTCATGCAAGAACCGATGAAGGCTTCATCAATCTTGGTGCCAGCCACCTCAGACATGAACTTGGCATCATCCGGGTCGTTCGGGCAGCAAACAATCGGCTCTTTGATGTCGGCCAGGTCAATCTCAATCACTGCGGCGTATTCAGCGTCTTTGTCCGCTTCAAGCAGGTTGGGGTTGGCCAACCAGGCTTCCACTTTCTCAATCCGGCGCTGCAGGGTGCGCTTGTCCTCGTAGCCATCGGCGATCATGTTCTTCATCAGCACAATGTTGCTGGTGAGGTATTCCTTGATCGGCTCCGGGTTGAGCTTGATGGTGCAACCAGCGGCAGACCGCTCAGCCGATGCGTCTGACAACTCGAACGCCTGCTCAACTTTCAAGTCCGGAAGGCCTTCGATTTCCAGAATTCGGCCCGAGAAGATGTTCTTCTTGCCGGCCTTGGCCACGGTCAACAACCCAGCCTTGATGGCGTACAGCGGAAT
>JBDKEX010000169.1:0-6960 GCA_039798985.1 Pseudomonadota bacterium
GGCCGCGTGGTGTCTGGCGGGGCAGCAACGGTTTTTGACACCTTGGCACTGCCACCTGCCAAAGCGCGCTTGGCTTTGATGCTGGATTTGGTGGCTCGTGCGTGAAAAAGCCCTGCCAAGCACGCCTGGCAGGGCTCAGCAGAAAGCCAAATCAAGCGGCCAGTGCCGCGAACGCCCGCTGCGTGATTTCATCTACCGAGCCAGTGCCGCTGATGGCGCGGTATTTGGGTGCCGCCGCTGCGTCTTGCTGGGCCCAATTGCTGTAGTAATCCACCAGTGGGCGGGTGAGCGAGCTGTAAACTTCCAGCCGCTTTTTCACGGTTTCCTCTTTGTCGTCGTCGCGCTGAACCAGGGGTTCACCGGTCAGGTCGTCTTGGTTGGCGACTTTGGGCGGGTTGAATGTGACGTGGTAGGTGCGCCCAGAAGCTGGGTGCGAACGCCGGCCACTCATGCGTTCAACAATCGCGTCAAACGGCACGTCAATTTCCAGCACATAGTCAAGTTTCACACCGGCAGCCTTCATGGCCTCCGCCTGCGGAATGGTCCTTGGGAAACCGTCGAACAAAAACCCATTCGCACAGTCGGCCTGCGCAATGCGGTCTTTGACCAGGTTGATGATCAAGTCGTCGCTGACCAAACCGCCTGCGTCCATCACCTTCTTGGCTTCCAAACCCAGGGCTGTGCCGGCCTTGACCGCTGCACGCAACATGTCGCCGGTCGAAATTTGGGGAATGCCATACTTTTGGCAGATGAAAGTGGCTTGAGTGCCTTTGCCTGCGCCGGGCGCGCCCAAGAGGATCAGTCGCATGGTTTTCCTTTGTTCCAAGTTTCAAATTCTGTGGGCGCACCGGTCTCCATCAGTGGCCAGTCAATTGCCTACAAAGGCAAGCCGCCCGAGGATAGCATGCACACCCCGACACTGGCTTACACAGGTGCGGCCGGTGCTTTTCAGCGCTCAAGGCCTTGCTCAAACAGCGCCCGCACACGTTCCAAGTCCTGCGGGGTGTCTACACCCGGGCCTGGCGCGCGGGTGGCCAGGTGCACAGCAATCCGCTCACCATGCCAGAGCACGCGCAGCTGTTCGAGCGACTCGCTCAGCTCTTGAGGGGCGGGTTGCAGTTTGGGGAATTGCTTTAAAAAACCGACCCGGTAGGCGTAAATGCCAATGTGGCGCTGCGGCGCACAGGGCCCCAACGCTGGCAGTTCCGGCGGTTCGGCATTGCCGATGGCGGCCATTCCATCGCGCCACCACGGTATGGGAGCCCGGCTGAAATACAAGGCGGTTCCATTTTTGTCGGTCACCACCTTGACCACGTTGGGATTGAGGAAGTCCAAGGCTTCACTGACAGGGTGCGCAGCGGTGCTCATCACGCAGTCGGGGCGCTTTTGCAAGGCTTGGGCCACCTCAACAATCAGCTCCGGGTCCATCAGCGGTTCGTCACCCTGTACATTCACCACAATTGTGTCGTCTGGCAAGCGCAGTTGCTCGCATGCCTCGGCCAATCGGTCGCTCCCGCTGATGTGATTGGGGCTTGTCAAAACCGCAGGCACGCCGGCCGAGTTGCATGCTTCCAATATGGTGGGATGGTCTGTGGCCACGGTGCAACTCGCGGCTTGGCTCAAGGCAGCTCGTTGCGCAACGCGCACCACCATGGGCACGCCAGCAATATCAGCCAAGGGTTTGTTGGGCAGGCGGCTGGAGGCCAGACGTGCCGGAATGAGGACATGGAAAGCCCGGGTCAGTGCGGTGTCGGCCATTAATCTGAATTACGGTTGGTTGCCTGCCGCTGGCGTGGGCTTGGGCAAGGATTCCAGCTCGGTATCCGTCAACACCCGCGCTTCGTTTTCAAGCATGACCGCAATCCCGTCGCGTATGGGGTAGGCCAGGCGTGCGCTTCGCGAAATCAACTCTTGGGTGTCTTTGTTCAGCAACAGCGGGCCCTTGGTGACGGGGCATACCAGAAGTTCAAGAAGTTTGGGGTCCATGGGGGGATGATAAGCGTTGTCGGGCGGCTTCGAGGGCACGGTCCACGGCGTCAAAAAAGCTGGCTTCGGGTGTTTGAACCAAGGCCACCGACCACACGCGTTTGCACTCCGAGGGGTGTTGCTCAAGCAGCAAGGGAAACAATTTCACCGCGTCTTTCTCGGTGCACAACCAGGTTCCTGGACGCATTTTGATGGTTTGCAGCAGGGCTTGCGCAGACGCATGGTCGGGCAACTCCTGTCGGTGTTCGAGTGCAAGGCCTTGCGCTTCCAGCATGTCAAAAAACGCATTGGGTTGGGCTATGCCTGCCACCGCCAACAAGCCATGGGTTGCCGTTTGGCCCAAGTTGCCCAAATCTTGCGACTGCCCCAGGGCATTGACTGCTGTGGTGTTGAGCCGCCGTGTTGCGCTGTAACTGGGCCATTTTGCGGCGGGCATGCCGGGGCGTTGGTTGCCATGTTGCAGCACCAGCATTTGGCTGTGGGTGTGGTTGGGGGCCGGCCAGGGCTCGCGCAACAAGCCGGCTGGCAACAACCAGCCGTTGCCGCAGCCTCGTTCATCGAACACCACCACGGTCACATCGCGCGCCAAAGCCAGGTGCTGCATGCCGTCGTCGCAGACCACCACATCGGTGTGTGGGTGGCGCTCCAGCAAGATTTTGCCGGCCCAATGGCGGTTGGCACACACCACCACAGGGGCACCGGTTGCGCGTTGTATCAGCAAAGGCTCATCGCCCACCTCATTGGGCAGCGATGTGGGGGCAACTTCAGTGCAATCGGCTGTTTTGCGGCCATACCCCCGCGACACCACGCCCGGCTTCAAACCGCGGCTTTGCAAATGCTGCACCAAGGCAATGGTGGTAGGCGTTTTGCCGGCGCCCCCCACCACCACATTGCCTACCACCAACACGGGCACAGGCAAGCTTTTGGGCTGCTTGACCCCCATTTGGAACAGCAGACGGTGGAGGCGAAGAAGCGCGCCGTACAACAGAGACAGGGGCAGCAACGCCCAAGCCACGGGCCCGCGCTGGCGCCAAACCGCCTGCCAGTTCATGGGCCGGTGGCAGCCTGCGTTGCAAATGTGATTTGGCTCAAACCGCTGCGCCGGGCTGCATCCATCACATTCACCACCGACTGGTGCGAAGCGGCGGCATCGGCGTTGATCACCACGATGGTTTTGTCCGCCGGGCCCGCAGCTTCCTTCAAGGCCGCTATCAAGCCGCTGACAGAGGCTTGTTCCAGCACGCGGCGGTTAACCGCATAACGCCCGTCTTGCCCGATGCTGACCACCACTTCTGCCGTTTGTTGCGCAGGCTGTTCGGCGTCGGCCACCGGCAAATTCACCTGGAGTGCGGTGAACCGGCTGTAGGTGGTGGTGAGCATCAGAAAAATCAGAACCACCAACAAGACGTCGATAAACGGAATCAAGTTGATTTCGGGCTCATCGCGGTGTTTGCTGGAGAATTTCATGGCTTGCGCTTGTTGGGTGTGGCTCAGCGGCGAAGGGACGACAGGTGGCGAGCGAACGCCTCGGCTGCCACTTCCATTTGCAGCAGGTAGGCATCGGTCAAGCCCCTGAAGTAACGCCATGCAATCAGGGCGGGTATGGCCACAATCAAGCCAAAAGCGGTGTTGTACAGCGCAATTGAAATGCCGTGCGCCAGTTGGGCCGGGTTCCCGCCCCCGGGGTTCATGCCACCGTCGCCTGTTTGCGATCCAAAAATCTCAATCATGCCAATCACGGTGCCCAACAAACCCAGCAGGGGCGCTGCGGACGCAATGGTGGCCAGCGCGCCCAGATACCGTTGCAATTTGGCTGCGGCCAGGCGGCCAGCAGTTTCCAGCTCGGCGTGGATTTCGGTGTCGGAGGCTTTGCTGTGTTTGCCATGCCCGAGCGCCCTGAAACCCGCCGCCAACACCTCGCCCAACAAGGAGTTTTGCTGAAGCTGGCGCACCACCTCTGCCGAGGGTACGCCATTGCGTGAAGCCACAATCGCTTCTTCCAGAAGCGTTTGAGGGGCAATTTTTGAGCGCTTGAGGCTGATAGCGCGTTCAATGATCAGCGTCAATCCCAACACGGAACACAGTATCAGGGGCCAAATTGGCCAGCCGGCGGCTTGTATGATGGAAAACAAATGCAGCTCCTTGCTTTGGGGCCCAGCACCGACACATCCCCTGTATTCGGCCCCGGTTCGCCGCAATTATCGCCCACCTCCCAACTTGGGTTGGCTGTGTTGGGCCGGTTTCATATGTTCAAGCAGAATGATTTCAAACACCCCGCCTGATGCCCCGGTTTGGCCCGTGGGAGCACTGTTGCAAGCGGTGTCAAACGCCTTGCAAACCCGTTTTGGCCGGGTGGTGGTCAAAGGCGAGGTGTCTGGCTTCACCCGTGCGGCCAGTGGGCATTGTTATTTTTCGATCAAAGACGCGCAAGGGCAACTCAGGTGCGCCATGTTCAGGCGGGCGGCGCAAGCCAGCGGGCTGGACATGCGCGACGGGCAACTGGTGGAGGCCACCGGCCATTTGGACTTGTACGCAGCCCGCGGTGAACTGCAAATGGTGGTTGAGGGAGTAAGGCTAGCGGGGCAGGGCAGCTTGTTTGAGCAGTTTTTGCGTTTAAAAGCCGAGCTGGAAGCAGAAGGCTGTTTTGATGCCACCCGCAAGCGCGCGCTGCCCCTCATGCCCCGGCATGTTGGCGTGGTCACGTCTTTGGACGCCGCTGCGTTGCGAGACGTGGTCACCACCTTGCGTCGGCGGGCGCCCCATGTGGCCGTTACGGTGTTTCCTGCTTTGGTGCAAGGGGTCCAAGCCCCCAGTTCACTGTTGGCCGCTTTGGAGAGCGTGGCCAAGGCCCACCAGCAAAACAAATGCGATGTGTTGTTGGTGGTGCGTGGGGGTGGTTCGCTGGAAGATTTGTGGGCATTCAACCACCCGGATCTGATCAGAGCGATGGTTCGTTGCCCCGTGCCGGTGGTGGCGGGTGTGGGCCATGAAACCGACTTCACCTTGGTGGACTTTGTGGCCGATGTGCGAGCTGCCACCCCGACCGCGGCCGCTGAGCTGTGTTGCACTGCTCAAGAAGTGGCGCACAAGGCATTGCAGTTTGTGCAGGAGCGCTTGCTCCGGCAAACCCAGCGCCTTTTGGACTGGCACGCACAAGGGCTGGACCGCATGGCCCAGCGTTTGGGCCGACCGCGGGAGCAGCTGCAACGTGCGCAAAGCAGCCTGCAAGGGCGTGCCCATGCGCTGCGAAGCCGAGCAGACAGACGCTTGCAGGCCGAACAATTTGCGGTTGAACGGCGGCGGCAAATCTGGGAAGGCGCCAAGCATAGGTCCATCGAGGCGAGTCATCAGCATTTGGACCGGCTGGAGGCACGTTTGCGCGCGCTGGACCCCACCTTGGTGCTGCAGCGAGGCTACGCGTGGTTGACAGATGCGCAGGGGCACACCTTGGCAAGCACACACGATGTGGAGTTGGGGCAGGCGGTGCAGGCGGTATTGGCCGATGGCCGCTTGGGATTGACCGTCACCCACACGGGTGCATGAGTTGTTTTCTACAATGCAGCGTCAGCCAACAACCCCACAGAGGAAAAACATGGAACACACATTGCCCGCCTTGCCTTACGCGATTGACGCTTTGGCCCCGCATTACTCCAAGGAAACCCTGGAATTCCACCACGGCAAGCACCACAACGCCTACGTGGTCAATCTGAACAACCTGCAAAAAGGCACCGAATTCGAGGGCATGGACCTCGAGTCGATTGTCAAAAAATCGAGTGGCGGCATCTACAACAACTCGGCCCAGATTTGGAACCACACCTTTTTCTGGAACTGCATGAAGCCCAATGGTGGCGGTGAGCCCGCTGGTGCGCTGGCTGCTGCCATCAATGCCAAATGGGGCTCCTACGCCGCATTCAAAGAGGCTTTCGTCAAGAGCGCGGTGGGCAACTTTGGGTCTGGCTGGACTTGGTTGGTCAAAAAAGCCGACGGCTCGGTGGACATCGTCAACATGGGCGCCGCAGGCACCCCGCTGACCACCGCCGACAAAGCCTTGCTGACCGTGGACGTGTGGGACCACGCCTACTACATTGACTACCGCAACCTGCGCCCCAAATTCGTGGAAACCTTTTTGGACAAACTGGTCAACTGGTCATTTGCAGAAGCCAACTTCGCCTGATCAAAGTTTGCCCGATGCGCCACAAAAAACCCCGGGTACCCCTCGGGGTTTTTTGTGGGCCACAGGCCCTGTGTGCACAGGTGATTTGTAAGTCAGAACCAGCGTTTTCGGGTTTAAGATTGAAGGCTGTGGCGCAAGCCCCCCATTCCAACAAGCACCAGAGGACTTCCATGGCCAGCGATTCTTCCAAAATCATTTACACCCTCACAGACGAAGCGCCGTTTTTGGCCACCTGTGCTTTTTTGCCCATTGTTCGCAAGTTCGCTGCGCCAGCAGGCATAGAAATCGAGGAAAGTGATATTTCGGTGGCCGGTCGTGTTTTGGGCTCTTTTCCCGAATACCTGACCGAAGAACAGCGGGTTCCTGACAACCTGACCCAATTGGGCAAGCTCACGCTCAAACCCTCGGCCAATATCATCAAGCTGCCCAATATCAGCGCATCGGTGGGGCAATTGGTGGCCTGCATTCGCGAGCTGCAGTCCAAGGGCTACAACGTGCCCGATTACCCAGAAGACCCCAAAACCGACGAAGAAAAGGCCATCCGCGCCCGCTACGCCAAGTGCATCGGCAGCGCCGTGAACCCTGTGCTGCGCGAAGGCAACTCTGACCGCCGCGCCCCCAAGGCCGTCAAGGAATACGCCCGCAAGAACCCGCACAGCATGGCCGACTGGAGCCAGGCCTCGCGCTCGCACGTCTCGCACATGCACGCCGGCGACTTCTATCACGGCGAGAAGTCCATGACCCTGGACAAGGCGCGTGACGTGAAGATGGAGCTGCTCACCAAGTCGGGCAAGACCATC
>JBDKEX010000170.1:0-7663 GCA_039798985.1 Pseudomonadota bacterium
GTCCCCAGCACGATCCGCGCACCCCCGTTGTGCGCCAGCACCCAGTGGGCAAAGCGTTGCGCCGGTGTCAAGCCGCTGTGCATGGCCACCACGCCAAAGCGCCCCAGGCGCGCCTTGAACCGGCTTTCCAGCTGAGGGGTCAGGTTGATTTCCGGCACCATCACCAGCGCTTGTGCATTGGGTTCTGCGGTCAAAACCCGTTCCACGGCCCGCAAATAAACCTCGGTTTTCCCGCTGCCGGTTGTGCCGTACAGCAGCACCGGTTTACGCGCCAATTCCAAGGCTTCAAGTGCGGCGGTTTGTTCTGGGGTCAGCGGCGGGGCGGTTTCCGAGGCGGATTCGGTGTGCTGAGGGGTGCCTGCTTTTTGCAGCCGTTTGAATTTTCGAGTCAATTGCTCGGGCGTGGCATCTCGCAACTGGGGGGGCAAGGCGCTCAATGCCACCTCTCCCAGGCTGCGCTGGTAATATTTGGCCGCAAAGTACACCAATTTCAGCCACTCGTTGCTCAGCGGGGGCAATTCGGTCAACACGTGAATCACATCACGGGTTTGCTCTTCTGCCAAATCGCCCGGGGCTTGCACGTGGCAAGCCCACACCACGCCCAGCACCTCGCGGCTGCCCACAGGCACCCTCACCAAAGTGCCCGGGGGCAAAGCCACCGTGTGCCGGTAAGTCAGGCTGGGGCCCAGCGAGCTGTGCGCAGGCATTGGCACCAACACATCCAACCAAGTGGGTGCAACCTCAGCCATGTTCTGCCAGTGCCGGGCAAGTCATTGATTTGTCACAGAGTTTTACTTGCGCCAATTTTCTGTGGATAACTTTGTGGAAATGTGTTGGGGGGATGCGCCAAGTCCTTGTCCCACAAGGGCCCGGCCAACTTGCCTATAAACAAGGCATCTTTCTGCTATCTATATAAATCAATGACTTGGGCTGCGTTTTTGATTTTGCTGCTGATTGTGGGCGGGGGCTTGGCTTGGGTTCGGCTTCATGCCGCTTTGTGCATAAAACCACCCGCCCAACCTACATTTGCATGGTTTTTGCATGGGCACGCATGGCGCGAGAGTGGCTGTGCACAGCCTCCACCAAGGCCGTTACGCTCTCCGGCGGCGTGTGTTGGCTGATGCCGTGCCCCAAGTTGAAAATGTGCGTTGGGCCGGTGGTGGCTTGGTCGGTGTGGGGTGTGCCAAAGTTGTCCAAGACGCGGCGGGCTTCAGCAGCCACTTGTTCTGGCGAGGCGAACAGCACGTTGGGGTCCAAATTGCCTTGCAAGGCCTTCCCGGTACCGCCCACCACCCCACCGAGCTGTGCTCTGGCTTTTGCCAAATTCACGGTCCAATCCAGGCCCAGCACGTCGCAGTCCAGGGTGCTCATTTCGTTCAACCACAAACCGCCGCCTTTGGTGAACACGATTCTGGGGATCACTTGCCCCTGGTGCTCGCGTGGCAGTTGCGCCAGCACACGTTGGGTGTAGGCCAGGCTGAATTGCTGGAAATTGCCGTCGGCGAGTACGCCGCCCCAGCTGTCAAACACCATCACCGCCTGCGCGCCCGCTTCAATTTGGGTGCGAAGGTACAATGCCACGGCGTCTGCGTTGATCTCGAGCACCCGGTGCATCAAGTCTGGGCGCTGGTACATCAGGGTCTTGACCCAACGGTAATCGTCAGAACCGCCCCCTTCAACCATGTAGCAGGCCAGTGTCCAAGGGCTGCCCGAAAATCCAATCAACGGCACGCGGCCTTTCAAGGCTTTGCGTATCGAGTTTACCGCATCAAACACATACCGCAGCTTGTCCATGTCGGGCACCGCAAGCGCGGCAACATCGGCTTCGGTGCGTACGGTTTTGGCAAACTTGGGGCCTTCGCCCAGCGCAAAACTCAAACCCAAGCCCATGGCGTCGGGCACCGTCAAGATGTCACTGAACAAAATCGCCGCATCCAAAGGGTAGCGCTCCAGCGGTTGCAGTGTCACTTCAGTGGCGTAGTCCACGTTGGTGGCCAGCCCCATAAAGCTGCCGGCTTGTGCCCGGGTGGCGCGGTATTCGGGCAAGTACCGGCCCGCCTGGCGCATCAGCCAAACCGGGGTGTGCTCGGTGGCTTGGCGCAGGCAGGCACGCAAAAATGTGTCGTTTTGCAGGGGGGCAAAGCTCATGGGCTGCAGGTCAGGGTCGTTGTGTTGGGGAGTGCCGCAAGCCCCTAAGCGTGGGCTGGCTGGTGCTCTACATTATCTCTTGGCGGATGCGGCCCCCGCTTACAGCGATTTCACGGCCCAACTATGGCCGAACGCACGGTGGCAGCCGTCAACAGCTCCGGCAGCAGCTGCGGCGCAGCGTTGGGGCGGTGTACCACGTATGTGGGTACGCCGTTGCGGCCCAAAGCCGCCAGAGCTTGGGTGACTTCAGGGTCTCGGCGGGTCCAGTCGGCTCGCAGCAGGGCCACGCGGTTGTTGGCTACCTCTTGCAACACCTGGCTGTCGTTCAAGGCGGTACGTTTGTTGAATTGACAGGTCACGCACCAAGCAGCGGTGTAGTCCACAAACACGGTTCTTCCCTCGGCCAGCAAAGCCGTTTGGCGGCCTGGGCTCCAGGGTTCCCAATGGGCGCCGTCAACTCCCGTGGGCGTGCTGGCGCTGTTTTGCAGCACCGGAGTGGTCACATAATGCGCCAACGCAATTGCCCACCAGACCACACCGGTCACGGCAACCGCTGTCCAAATCCAACGCGTGCGTCCGTGTTTGCCCTGTGCCCAGGCCAGCATGCCCAACAGCAGCAGCAGCAGCAGCACCGTGGCCGCTCCGTCTATGCCGCTTTGTTGGCCCAAGACCCACAACAGCCACACCACCGTGGCCCACATGGGAAAAGCCATCACCTGCCGGAAGGTTTCCATCCAGGCACCTGGCCGCGGCAAGGCTTTGGCCACTGCAGGCCACCAGCTGGCCACCAAATACGGCAAGGCCATGCCCACACCCAGCGCCCCAAAAACTGCCAGGGCTTGCCCGGTAGGGAGCGCAATGGCCAGCCCAAGGGAGGCCCCCATAAACGGTGCCGTGCAGGGCGACGCCACAGCGGTGGCCAAAACACCGGTCAAAAAAGCATCCGCGGTCGGGTGTTTGGCTTGCGCAGTGGCCCACGAGCTGGGCAGCAGGTGGCCCAGCTCAAACAAGCCAGCCAAGTTCAACCCAATCAGGGTGAACAACACCGCCAAACCCGCTACCACCCCAGGGCTTTGCAGCTGGAAACCCCAACCCAATTGTTCGCCCGCCGCGCGCAGCCCCATTAGCAGCGCCCCCAAAGCCAAAAAAGACACGACGGATCCGGCGGTGTAAGCCAGCCCAGCGGCCCGGCGCGCGGCCGTTGTTTGCCCCTGCTGCGAAAAGGCCAACACCTTGATGGCCAACACCGGAAACACGCAAGGCATCAGATTCAAAATCAGGCCCCCTGCCAAGGCCCCCAGCAGAGCAGCCCAGAACCCCAGCCCGGCCGCCGAGGGCTTGGGTTGGGGCGTGTTTTGTTTCAATGCGGTGGCCAAGGCATCCGGAATGGCCGTGTTCACCACCTGCACTGCGGGCCAGCCGCCCGACACGGGCACTTCCAAACGCACCGCCGGGCCGCCGCTGCCGTGCCCCGGCGGTTGAACCAGGGTCAAAACCAACGGCACAGTTGTCGGACTTTCGCTGCGTTCGGGCGACAAAAGCAACTCACCGGTCCAAGTGTCGCCCTTCCAGGTTTGTTTCCAAGGTGCGCCCGGCACGATCAACCCCGGGATCTCCGGGAAAATTTCCAATGTCTTGTTTTCCCAAGCACTGGGCAAACCCGTGAGTCGGGCCTTCAGGTGGGTTTTGTCGGTCGTCAAGTCACTGCTGCTTGCGTTCAAAACCCGCGGAGCAGCCAGCCAAGCCGAATCAAACGCCGCTTGGTGAGCAGCTGTGGCTTGCGCCACTGGCAATTGCAACTTGAATTGCCCCTCTTCAGGTATGCATTCCTTTCGGCACACCAGCCAAGTGGCGTGCAACTGCACGTCCAGTGTGCTGCCTTGAAAGGTGGGTTCAACCACAAGGGGCACCGGCAGCAACACGGTGCCACTGTACCCATAGTTGGCCAAGTCTCCCAAAGGAAACTTCCGTGGGGCCGGCCATGAAATTTCACCCGCTGTCACGCCGGGCGGTAGCGTCCAATGAAGCTCCGTCGGCATTCCCGAGTCGCCTGAATTTTTCCAATAGGTGTGCCAATCCGGCGCATGCTCGATCTGCAAACCCAGCCAAACGCGTTGCCCTGCTTGCACCCCATTGGGTGCGTGTGCAAGCAGCTCCACACGGGTTTGTTCGCTTTTTTGAACCGTTGAGCTCAACAAATTTTGCCCGTGCGCGGCCATCAGCCCGCTCAAGGCCATCCACAAACAAAAAGCTCTCAAATATGAACGCATGGGGTATTCTCGCAGTCACCGCGTCGGATGCACAAAATCCGCTCAAAGTTCCTGCGACGGCGCCGCCTCGGCGGGGTTCCCGCTAATATAGGTTCATGGACGACCCCACCACTTCCGAGCCGGCAACCAACCCAACCCGTTTCAGGCGTTGGGCCGACTTGTGCACCACCGATTTCGCTGGTCTCAACCCCGAGCGCACCGTGGCCATCTTGCCCTTGGGGGCCACCGAGCAACATGGCCCGCACCTGCCCTTGTCGGTTGACACCGATTTGCTCGAGGGCATCTTGCTCGAAACTGGCCAGCACTTGTCGCCTGATTTGCCTGTTTACCTCCTCCCATCCCTGGCAGTGGGCTACAGCCCTGAACACCAAGCGTTTGCAGGTACCCTCACTCTTCGCCCCGAAACCACCCTGCAACTTTGGTCCGATATTGCCGAGTCGGTGGCCCGAGCAGGCGTTCGCAAACTGGTTTTGTTTAACACCCACGGGGGCCACACCGGCATGATGGATGTCGTTGGCCGCCAATTGCGCAGCCGTTTCGGGCTGATGGTGTACAGCGTCAGCTGGTTCAATTTGCCCTTGCTCGACGATGTTGGCGCGGACCTGAACACTCAAATTTCAGCACAGGAGCATCGCTTTGGCATCCACGGCGGTCAAGTAGAAACGTCCATGATGTTGGCTTTGCGTCCAGACCGCGTCCGCCTGACTCGCGCCGAGCAATTCCATTCCACTTCGGAAGCCCGTGCTGCCCAATACCCTGTTTTGGGCAATGGGCGCAGCGCCAAACTCTCCTGGATGGCGCAAGACTACCACCCCGGCGGCGCTGTCGGCAACGCGGCTTTGGCCAACCAGCAACTGGGCCAGCAACTGATCAGCGCAGCCGGCAGAGCCTTCGCTTCGCTGCTCAGTGAGGTCGTGGCCTTGCCGCTCAGCACCCTGAGGGACTGACTTCTTACATGCGTGTCAGTCCAAGATTTCCCAGCGTTCCAATGCGGCCATCAGGTCGTCATCAATATCAGCGTGGCGCTTTGCCAGCTCTGCAGCGCGTGTAGGTTCCGTGGCAAACAGCATGCCATCGGCCAGCAGTCGGCCCAGCGTTTCCTGTTCCCGTTCCAAATCCGCTATCCGTTGGGGCAAAGTTTCCAGCTCGCGCTGTTCTTTGTAACTCAGCTTGCGTTTTGGTTTTGCTTCTGCCGTGTTTTGTGCGGTGCCATTTTGTGTGTTGGACGCCGTTGGAGCAGAACCCGTTTTTGCCGGCGTTCCGGTTGGCTGTGCTTGCAGCGCGCGCGCGCGGGCAGATTGAGTCAACCAGTCCTCAACATCCCCTTCGTATTCACGCCATTTGCCTTCGCCCTCAAAAACCACGGTGCTGGTTACCACATTGTTTAAAAAGCGCCGGTCGTGGCTGACCAAAAACACCGTGCCGGTGTAATCGGTCAGCAAGTCCTCCAGCAACTCCAGTGTGTCTATATCCAAGTCGTTGGTGGGTTCATCCAACACCAGCACATTGGCCGGTTTGGCAAACAGCCGTGCCAGCAGCAAGCGGTTGCGCTCACCCCCCGACAGGGTTTTCACCGGCGCATGCGCCCGTGCCGGGGAAAACAAAAAATCCCCCAAGTAACTCTTCACATGGGTTCGGCGTCCATTGATCTCTATCCACTCGCTGCCCGGGCTGATGAAGTCTTCCAGCGTGGCTTCAAGGTCCAGGTTGTCACGCATCTGGTCAAAATAAGCCACTTGCAACTGACTGCCTTGGCGCACTGTGCCCGCGCTGGGGGCCAATTCACCCAAAATCATTTTCAGCAAGGTGGTTTTGCCCGCGCCGTTCGGGCCAATCAAGCCCACCTTGTCACCTCGCAAAACGGTTGCAGAAAAACCCTCTACCACCGTGCGCCGCTGGCCATCTTGCTCAAACCATTTGCTCACGCCTTCCAATTCAGCCACCAACTTGCCGCTGGAGTTGCCGTTGGCCACTTCCATCCTCACCCGGCCCACTGCGTCACGGCGCTCGGAGCGTTGGCGGCGCAACACATTCAAACGTTCAATCCGCGCTTGGGCGCGAGTGCGCCGCGCTTCCACCCCTTTGCGTATCCATATTTCTTCTTGGGCCAGCAATTTGTCCGCCTTGGCATTGATGACAGCCTCTTGGGCCAGCTGCTCCACCTTCAATTGCTGATAGCGGGTGAAATTGCCCTCATAACTTTGCAACTTGCCGCGGTCCAATTCCACCACCCGAGTGGCCACGCGGTCCAAAAACGCGCGGTCATGGCTGATCACCACCACACTGCCCTCAAAAGCCAACAGCAAGTCCTCCAACCAGTTGATGGCGTCCATGTCCAAATGGTTGGTGGGTTCGTCCAGCAGCAGCACATTGGGCTTGGCCACCAGAGCTTGTGCCAGCGCTACGCGTTTCTTCATACCGCCCGACAACGCTGCCACCAAGGTCTCGGGCATCAATCCAAGGCGCGCCAGTGTTTCATCTACCCGCCGCTCCCAATTCCAACCGTCCTGGGCTTCAATTTGGTTTTGCAAACTGTCCAAGTCCGTCGCGGCGTCGTGCTCCAAATACAGGTCACGCAACAGCTTGACCTGTGCCAACCCCTCGCTCACAGCTTCAAACACCGTCATATCCCCCGCCAAAACGGGCTCCTGTGCCACATAAGACACCCGCAAACCGTTTTGAACCTGCAGGCTGCCGTCGTCCGCCTTTTCCAGTCCGCCCAAAATCTTGAGCAGTGACGATTTGCCCGAACCATTGCGTCCCACCAGTCCCACGCGCTCACGCGCCTCCAATGAAATGTCGGTGTGGTCTAGAAGCGCGACGTGCCCAAACGCCAGGTGGGCTTGCAGTAAAGATATAAGTGCCATCGCCGCATTATCCGGGGCGACGCCCCAAGAAAACAAAAAATATTCGGGATAACCCGAAATTGTCAAAAATCTGCCCTACAATCACGCCTCTCGCAACAACGACTGTTCGGAAAACGCTTCCAAGCAGTCAGCGTCAAGCCAAAAGCAGCGAAAAGAACCTCAAAATTCTCTTCAAAACTTTGACAAGACGCCAAAAGTTGTGTCATAATACGAGGCTCTGCTGATCGCGGCGGGGTTTAAAAAGAGAGGCAGTCAGCGCTGAGGTGCTGGCGGTTGATCTGAAGAGGTTCGTTAACAAATTACAGCCGATAAGCGTGGGCGTTTGAGATTCTGAGATGTGACAGGCCTTCGGGCCATGTTCTTCGGAACGACAAACGC
>JBDKEX010000171.1:0-3827 GCA_039798985.1 Pseudomonadota bacterium
TTTGCCCGAACCGCTGACGCCTGTGATGACATTGAACTTGCCCCGGGGAATGTCGACCGACAGGCCTTTCAGGTTGTGTTCTCGGGCATTAATGATGTGAATGGCGTTGGCTTGCTGGTGGCATGGTTGTGGGTGAGTCGACGAGGGTGCGGGGGGCTCCGCATGCCCAGAAACTGAAAACCCATGTGTACCCGCACTCGCCGATGCAAGGGGTGTGCCGGGCGCCGATTTTTGGCCGCGCAGCGGACGGTATGAGGAGTCCGGCGCAGCCTTTGAAGCGGCAGCGAGAGCTAACGACGGCATCCCGTCAACGGGCACACCGCTTGAATCGGCAGCGCGCTCCAGCGACGCAGCCTCCCCCCGCACCGGCAAGTAATCCGTCACCCGCCCCTCTCGCACCATGTACAGCTCACCCACCGCCCCGGCATACTCGCGCAGCGCCTGGCCGGTGTAACTGTGCGGGTGCAGCCGCACCTGCTCGGGCGTGCCTTCGGCCACCACCCGGCCGCCCTTGTCGCCCCCATCAGGCCCCAGGTCAATCAGCCAATCGCTGGCGCGAATCACGTCCAGGTTGTGTTCAATAACGATCAGCGAGTGCCCCACCTCCAGCAACCGGCGCAGTGCCCGCATCAGCTTGGCGATGTCGTCGAAATGCAGGCCCGTGGTGGGCTCGTCAAACATGAACAAGGTGCCTTTGGTGGCCAGTTTTTGGCCGCTCCAGCTGGCGCCTCCAAGTGCGCCCGCCTTTTTGCCCTTGCCGCCCGTGCCCTTGGCCGCTTCGGCCAGAAAACCCGCCAGCTTCAGGCGCTGCGCCTCTCCGCCCGACAGGGTGGGCACCGGTTGCCCCAGTTTCACGTATTCCAGGCCCACGTCCACTATGGGCTGGAGTGCCCGGATCACGTCAGCGTCCTGGGCAAAAAGGTTGGCTGCTTCGCTCACCGTCAAGTCCAGCACACCGGCCACATGAAACAAACGGCCACCGCGTTCGATGGTAACTTCGAGAATTTCTGGCCGGTAGCGCTGGCCATTGCAGTCGGGGCAACGCAGGTACACGTCGCTGAGGAACTGCATTTCCACGTGTTCGAAGCCCGAGCCACCGCAGGTGGGGCAGCGCCCGTCTCCGCTGTTGAAGCTGAATTTGCTGGCGGTGTAGCCGCGCTGCTGCGCAAGGGGCGCGCTGGCAAACAAGTCGCGAACCGCGTCCCATGCGCCCACGTAGCTGACTGGGTTGGAACGCGCCGTTTTGCCTATGGGAGACTGGTCCACAAACACCACGCCCGCCAACTGCTCGGCACCCAGCAAACGGTCGTGTGCGCCTGGCGATTCGGTGGCTTGGCCGAAGTGGCGCATCAGCGCCGGGGCCAACACATCCTGGATGAGCGAGGACTTGCCCGAACCGCTGACGCCTGTGACCGTGACCAAGCGTTGCAAAGGAAACTCGACGTTCACATGTTGCAGGTTGTGTTCGCGCGCACCTTCGAGCACCAGGCGGGGCGTGGCGTCGGTGACCATGCGTTTGAAACCAAAACCCACCTGTTTGCGCCCCCCTAGGTAGGCGCCGGTGAGCGTGTCGGCTTGCCGCAGGGCTTCGACCGTGCCATCGAACACGATGGTGCCGCCACACTCGCCCGGGCCCGGGCCCATGTCGATCACGCGGTCCGCCTCCAGCATGACAGCCGGATCGTGTTCCACCACCACCAGCGTGTTTCCCGCATCGCGCAAGCGTGCCATGGCCTGGTTGATGCGGTTCATGTCGCGCGGGTGCAGGCCGATGCTGGGTTCGTCCAGCACAAACAGGGTGTTGACCAATGAAGTGCCGAGCGCGGTGGTGAGGTTGATACGCTGCACCTCGCCGCCGCTCAAGGTGCGGCTCTGGCGGTCGAGCGTGAGGTAGCCAATGCCCACATCGCACAGGTATTTGAGTCGGGCAGTGATTTCTTCGAACAGGAGTTTCAGGGTGGGGGTTTCGCCGGCCCCCTCTTGGGCCAAATGCCCAAAAAAGGCCCTCAGCCGCTCAATCGGCAGCCGCATCAGGTCGTGCAGACACAGCCCGGGCAACGCCTCCAGCTGCTCGCGCGACCAATCGACCCCCGGGGGCATGAACCGTTGCGCAGGCGGCAACACCGCGTCTGCATTCGTTTTGGAACCCAAACGCCACAGCAGGCTGTCGGTTTTGAGGCGCGCGCCCCGGCAGGCCGGGCATTCGGTGTAGCTGCGGTACTTGGACAAGAGCACGCGAATGTGCATCTTGTAGGCCTTACTTTCCAGGTATTCGAAGAAACGCCCAATGCCGTACCACTGCTGGTTCCATTTGCCGTTCCAGTTGGGGGAGCCCTGCAAGACCCAGTGGCGCTGCTCGGGCGTCAGCTGCGCCCACGGGGTGTCGCGGGGTATGCCGGCGGCCTCGGCGTGGCGCATCAGGTCGTCCTGGCACTCTTGGTACGCGGGTGTTTGTATCGGTTTGATCGCGCCGGCACGCAAAGTGAGTTTGTCGTTTGGGATCACCAACCCCCAGTCGACGCCTATGACTCGGCCAAAACCTCTGCAACTCTCGCAGGCACCCACCGCCGAATTGAAGGAGAACATCGAAGGCAAGGGCTCGGTGTAGCGCAAATCGCTTTCGGGGCAATGCAAGCCTGTGGAAAATTTCCAGACCTCGGGCTCGGGGGCCTGCTCGTCGCCGTGGGCGGGCGCCAGGGCGTACACGGTCATGCGGCCGCTGCCGCGCCTCAAACAAAGCTCTATGGCTTCCATCACGCGGACCTGTTCGGTTCCACCGAGGCGGAAACGGTCGGCCACCACGTCCAGCAGCCGCACCGTTTCGGGGGCCGTTGCGGGGGTTTTGCCGCTTGTTTTGGCGGCAGGTTTGGCCTTGGTTCTTTTGTCGGGCACGGGGGCATCGGTGGGCACTTGCCGGGGCACCACCCTTTCGGCCTGCACCCGGGTAAAGCCGCTGGCAGCCAACCACTGTTCAATGTCCTGTGGCGTGGCTGAGGCGGGCAACTCGACCGGAAAGGTGAGCACCAGGCGCGGGTCTTGGCCCGCCAGGCTGCGTTGTTGCAGTTCAGCGAATATCGATTCTGGCGTGTCGTGCCGCACCGGCAAAGCGGTTTGGCGGTCGAACAGTTGGGCCGCGCGGGCGAACAAGAGCTTGAGGTGATCGTTCAGCTCGGTCATGGTGCCCACGGTGGAGCGCGACGACCGCACCGGGTTGGTCTGGTCGATGGCAATGGCCGGCGGCACACCTTCGACCTTGTCCACCGCGGGTTTGTCCATGCGGTCCAAAAACTGGCGGGCATAGGCGCTGAAGGTTTCGACGTAACGCCGCTGCCCTTCGGCAAACAAGGTGTCAAACACCAAGCTGGACTTGCCGGAGCCGCTGGGGCCAGTCACCACGGTCAACTCGCCGGTCCGTATGTCCAGATCCAGATTTTTGAGGTTGTGCTGGCGTGCGCCACGGATACGTATGGTTCCGTTTTCGCCGGCAGCTGGCGGCATATCAGGCGGTTGGGGCGCGGCAGAAGCGGGGGGGTGGTCAACGGACATGGTGTGCCTTCACAAGGTGGCAAACATTCTAGGCCGCGACAAGACGGACCGTCCGTTCAAAAAACAATGTCGCAGCACGCTGCAAGGGCTCCCTGCACGGCCCTTGGCGCACCGCTACTGTCAGGGTTTGACGATCAGCACAGGCACTTTGGCGTGGGTGAGCACCTTTTGCGCGACGCTGCCCAAAATCAAGGCCTGCACACCTTTGCGGCCGTGCGAGCCCATGACCACCAGATCGCAGCCCTCTGCCTCTGCGGTTTCCAAAATGCCCTCGTACACCA
>JBDKEX010000172.1:0-4046 GCA_039798985.1 Pseudomonadota bacterium
CTTCTTCCACATAAGTGGTCACCACAAAGGCCACGTCTTTTTGACGTGCAGCGTTGTTGGTGGTCGAGCCGCACTCGATGTCCACGGTGCCGTTTTGCACCAAAGGAATGCGGTTTTGCGAGGTCACGGACTGGAACTTGACTTCGACTTTCTTGCCGACGGCTTTTTCCAAATTGCCAATGATGCGCTGGCAGATTTCATAGTGGAAGCCGGCGTACTTGCCGTCACCCAAGGTGTAAGACAGTGCGCCTGAGGAATCGCGCACACCCATGGTGATCGTGCCCGAGTTCTTGACTTTGGCGATGGTGTCGGCTTGAGCGGCCACACAGGCCAAAGCAGCGATCGCCGCAGCGAACAATTGTTTTTTCATTCATTTCTCCAAAAAATCGCCAAAAGGGCGAACGTTAAACCGTGCCGAACTTGGGCACAGATGCACCATCATGACACGGCGACAGACCCGGCCATCCAGAGCAGCAGCACAAAACATGCCCGCCGCAGACAAGCCGTCACTATAGTGATCCGGAGTGTATCCAGTCATCAGGGTGTACCCGGAAGATTAATGCAAAAAACGCATAACGGGATGCCAGAAGCCATCAACCCCCTGCCGGCAACTGGTTTTCTTGCGTCAAATGCTGCCAAAGCTCGTGGGCCGGATGCTGGGGACTGGTTTTGGGTCCTGGTTTGGCCCGGTAAGCCCGGACCTCCATGGTCAGGGACAAACTTTGCCCCCCCGGCAAATGGGCCTCCACCAGAGCGCCGTTTTGCACCTCCTTGCGCACGGCACTTTCGGGCAAAAACGCGATGCCATGGCCCTGCAAAGCCATGACTTTCAGGCCTTCTGCCATGTCGGTTTCGTACACCCGGTCCAGGTGAATCGGTGTGCCCGATTGCTTGAGTATCCAATCCGTCACACTGCCCAGATAAGCGCCGGGTGCATACCCCAGATAAGGCAAAGGCCGAGCGGGTGTCCCCGGCAGACTGCCCAGCTGGGCCCCTTCGGTTGGGGCTTTGACATAAGGGGCGATGGACTCGGCACCCAACACCACCATGTCGTAACGCTCGGCATCGAGTTGCAAAGGTTGTGAAGGATGGTGGTACACGATCAGCAAATCGCAACCACCTTCGGCCAAACGCATGGCCGCGTCGTGCACGTTCAAGGCAATCAGACGGCTCTTGATCGGACCAAAGCTCTCGCGCAAACCCGCCACCCAGGACGGGAAAAAAGTGAACGCCAAGGTGTGCGGCACCGCAAACTCGATGAAGTCCTGCCCGGCCGAGTTGTGCCCACGCAGCATGGCCCGGGTGTTTTGCAGGGATTGCAGCAGCTCCAGCGCCTGCGCATAGAGCGTCTCGCCCGCGGGCGTGAGTTTGGTGGGGTAGGAGCTGCGGTCCACCAGATCGGCACCAGCCCAGGCCTCCAGCGACTGGATGCGCCGCGAAAACGCGGGCTGCGTGACGTGGCGCAACTGGGCCGAGCGGCTGAAACTTCGGGTTTCGGCCAAACTCACAAAGTCTTCAAGCCATTTGGTTTCCATCGCTGAAACATCCCCATCAATCTGCCGACTGCTGCAAGGCCCACATGCTGGCGTAGCGACCTTGTTGCGCCAACAACTGGGCATGGTTGCCACGCTCAATGATTTGCCCGGCCTCCATCACCAAAATCTCGTGCGCATCGACCACCGTCGACAAGCGGTGCGCGATCACCAAGGTCGTTTTGTTTTGCGCCACGCTGGCCAGCTCGGCCTGGATGGCGCGTTCGTTGGCCGAGTCCAGCGCCGACGTGGCTTCGTCAAAAACCAGAATCGGCGGGTTCTTGAGCAAGGTGCGGGCAATCGCCACGCGCTGCTTTTCTCCCCCTGAAAGCTTCAGGCCCCGCTCGCCCACCGAAGTCTGGTAACCCTTGGGCGTGGAAGCAATGAAATCGTGGATGCGGGCCGAACGCGCCGCGCCCTCGATTTCGGCCTGGCTGGCCCCGGGGCGGCCATAGGCGATGTTGTAGGCCACCGTGTCGTTGAACAACACGGTGTCTTGCGGCACGATGCCCAGCGCCTGGCGCACGCTGGCTTGCGTGACCTGCCGGATGTCCTGCCCTGCAATGCGAATGAAACCTTGCTGCACGTCATAGAAGCGGAACATCAAACGCGCCAGCGTGGACTTGCCCGAGCCCGAAGGGCCGACCACAGCGACCGTTTTACCGGCGGGGATCGTGAAGCTGATGTCTTTCAGAATCGGGCGGTCGCTCTCGTAGGCGAACGACACGCGGTCAAACACCACATCGGGCGCACCCTGCAAGGCCAGCGCGGGTGCGCCGGGCACATCGGCCACTTCGCGCTCGCGGTCCATGAGCACAAACATCTTGTCCAGATCGGTCAAGCTTTGCTTGATCTCGCGGTAAAGCACACCCAAAAAGTTGAGCGGAATGTAGAGCTGGATCATGAAGGCGTTGATCATGACCAGATCCCCCAAGGTCATGCGTCCGGCCACCACCCCCTCGGTGGCTCGCCAGAGCATGGCCACCAGGGCTGCGGCGATGATGAGCTGCTGCCCGGTGTTGAGCACCGACAAGGTGGTCTGGGCCTTGAGCCGCGCCAGGCGCAGGCGCTCCAGACTTTCGTCGTAGCGACCAGCTTCGAAGCGCTCGTTGCCAAAGTACTTGACGGTCTCGTAATTCAACAACGAATCGATGGCGCGGGTGTGCGCGGCCGAGTCGAACTCGTTGGCCTGCTTGCGAAACTGCGTGCGCCATTCAGTCACACGCACGGTGAAAAAGATGTACAAGGCCAAGGCCAGCAGCGTGATGCCCGCGAACCAGGCGTCAAACTTGACCGCCAGAATCGTCAGCACCAGCCCCACTTCGATCAGCGTGGGGATGATGCTGTAGAGCGAATACGAAATCAGCGACTCGATGCCGCGCACGCCGCGTTCGATGTCACGCGTCATGCCACCGGTTTGCCGTGCCAAATGAAAGCGCAGGCTCAGGGCATGCAGGTGCTCGAAGGTTTGCAAGGCGATGCTGCGCGAAGCGCCTTGCGTGGCTTTGGCAAACACCAGCTCGCGCAATTCGGTGAAGGCCGACGTCAGCAAACGCAAAGCACCATAACCCACCAGCAGCGCCACCGGCACCACCAACACCTCTTGCGGGTTGCCGGGCTTGAGGCTCATGGCGTCGACCAGTTCCTTGAGCAGCAACGGCACGCTCACGTTGGCCAGCTTGGCAGCCACCATCAAGCTCAGGGCGATGACCACACGCCATTTGTACTGCCACAAATAAGGCAGGAGGCGCGACAGGGTCTTCCAATCGCCACCCGCTGGCGGCTGAGTCGCCTGGCCAGGCTTTGCGGCAGGATTGGGAGAATGAGGAGAAGCAGAGGCGGCAGTTTCGCCGTGGTGGCGCATAAGGGACAATCCGGTTTTGATGTTAACCACCGATTGTGCCCATGTCTGACGCCCCACATACGAACACCGTGGCTTTGCCCACCGACCAGGAGCTGGTGCTCAAGGTCATCCCCATGCCCGCCGACTGCAATGCCAGTGGCGACATCTTCGGCGGCTGGGTCATGGCGCAAGTGGACTTGGCGGGTGCGGTGCTGCCTGCCCGGCGCGTGCGCGGCCGCATGGTGACGGTGGCGGTGAACGAGTTCATCTTCAAGCAGGCCGTCAAGGTGGGCGACATCCTGTCGTTTTTCTCGCGCATCGTGCGTGTGGGCCGCACCTCGGTCACCGTGAAAGTCGAGGTCTTTGCCGAGCGCTTTCAGCTGCAGGGCCAGTACATCAAGGTCACCGAAGCGAACCTGACCTATGTGGCCGTGGACGAGCAGGGCAAGCCCCGGCCCGTGCCGGCCGAGTGAATCGGCTGCTGGCGATCAGGACACGATGTAGGCTGCTGCGCCCGTGGACATCAAGGTGCCATCGGGCCCGCAAAACTCCATGCGGGACGACCCGACCCGCGAGCCCACGCGCAGGGCGTTGGCGGTGATGGTGAAGTGTTCGCCAATGCCGGGGCGCAGGTAGTCCACCCGCAAATCGATGGTGCCCAGCTTGGCAAA
>JBDKEX010000173.1:0-3311 GCA_039798985.1 Pseudomonadota bacterium
AGCTTCAAGGTGGACAAGCCCACCAAACACAACAGCATCGTGATGATCCAGAACCGGACCACCACCTGGGTTTCGCGCCAACCCGACTTTTCAAAGTGGTGGTGCAGCGGCGCCATTTTCAAAATGCGGCGCCCTTGGCCGTATTTGCGTTTGGTGTACTTGAAGTAAGTCACCTGCAACATCACCGACAAGGCTTCGACCACAAAAATGCCGCCCATGATGGCCAACACAATTTCCTGCCGCACGATCACCGCAATCGTGCCCAGCGCGCCGCCCAGCGCCAGCGCCCCCACATCACCCATAAACACCTGGGCCGGGTAGGTGTTGAACCACAAAAATGCCAGCCCGGCGCCGGCCATGGCTGCGCAGTAAATCAGCAGCTCGCCTGAGCCCGGAATGAACGGCAGCAGCAGGTATTTGGCAAACACAGAATTGCCGGTCACGTAGGCAAAAATGCCCAACGCCGACCCCACCATCACGACCGGCATGATGGCCAGGCCGTCCAGACCGTCCGTGAGGTTCACGGCGTTGCTGGCCCCCACAATCACCAAATAGGTCAACAGCACAAAACCCAGCACGCCCAACGGATAACTCACCTCTTTGAAAAAAGGCACCATCAGCCCGGTTTGCGCGGGCATGTCCAGGGTAAAACCCGAACCCACCCAAGCCACAAACAGGTCCAACACCCGCAGGTTGGAACTTCCTGAAATCGCGAACACCAGATAAAAAGCGGCCACCAACCCAATCACCGACTGCCACAGGTATTTTTCGCCAGACCGCATCCCTTCAGGGTCTTTGCGAACCACCTTGCGCCAATCGTCGGTCCAGCCTATGGCACCAAAACCCAGGGTAACCCCAAGCACAATCCAGAAAAAGCGGTTGCTCCAGTCTATCCACAGCAGTGTGGACAGGGCAATGGCAAACAGCATCAGCACACCGCCCATGGTGGGCGTTCCGCTTTTGCTCAAATGGGTCTCCATGCCGTAGCCGCGTATGGGTTGCCCAATCTTGAGCTCAGTCAGGCGGCGGATAAAGTGCGGACCCGCCACCACCCCAACCAGCAGGGCGGTCATGGCCGCCATGACGGCACGGAACGTCAGGTACTGGAACACCCGCAGAAAGCCGAATTCCGGGAACAAACCCTGCAACCACATGGCCAAACTAGGCAACATGGCACCCCCCTTGTTTTTGTAAATGGGTCATTGCGCCCCCCCTGCGGCTGGCAGCGCCTGCAGCGCCTTCACCACGCGTTCCATTTTCATGAAGCGCGAACCTTTGACCAAAACGCTCGCCATACCGGGCGCGTTTTCGCAGGTCGCAGCAACCAAATCTTCCACCGTGGCGAAACCACGAACCGCCGGCCCCCATGGCGCCCCGTTGCCCCCCAGGCACTGGCTCATCCAGTCGCCCACCACCCAAACATGCTCAATGCCGCTGTGCACCGCATGGGTCAAAACCTCTTGGTGGAACGCCAACCCCTGGTCTCCCACCTCCCCCATGTCCCCCAATGCCAACAGGCGCGGCCCGGGCAGGTCGGCCAACACGTTGATGGCTGCGCGCACCGAATCGGGGTTGGCGTTGTAGGAGTCGTCCACAAGCGTCAAGTTGCGGCCGTTCAACGGCAAGGCCCAGGCTCGGGACCGGCCGTTCACAGGCACAAACTGGGTCAACCCGGCCCCTATGTGTTGCAAAGAAACCCCGGCGGCCCAAGCGCAAGCGGCGGCGGCCAAAGCGTTTTGCACGTTGTGCCGCCCAGCGATGTGCAGCATGGCATCGCAGCCGCCAGCGGGTGTTTCCACCCGAAGCTGCCAGGCCTGCTCGTCGCTGCTCCAAATCGCCTCGCCGTGCACGTCGGCCTGCCCTGCGTCGCCAAACGTAATGCAGCGGCGCCCAGCAGCCAAGCTCTGCCACAGCGGGGTGTATTCGTCATCTGCCGGAAAAACCGCCACGCCATCGGCCGGCAGGGCATCAAAGCAGCAAGCGTTTTCGCGTGCAACCGCCTCGACCGTGGCCATGAATTCCTGGTGTTCGCGTTGGGCGTTGTTCACAAGTGCCACGGTAGGCGCTGCCATGGCCGCCAAACCCGCAATTTCGCCGGGGTGGTTCATGCCCAGTTCCACCACAGCCAAGGTGTGGTGCGCCCTCAAACGCAGCAGGGTCAGGGGCACCCCAATCTCGTTGTTCAAATTGCCCTGCGTGGCCAAGGCGTTGTCGCCTACGGCAGCCCGCAAAATCGACGCAATCATTTGCGTGACGGTGGTTTTTCCGTTGCTGCCGGTTACGGCAATCAACGGCAACTGGCAAGTCTTGCGCCACAGAGCTGCCCACTGCCCCAAAGCCACTCGCGCATCTGGCACTTCTATACCGGGCAAACCCGCTTCCGCCAAACCCCTCTCGGCCAAGGCACAAACCGCCCCCGATGCTTTGGCTTGCGCCAGATAATCGTTGGCGTCAAAGCGCTCGCCGCGCAATGCAACAAACAAGTCCCCTGCTTGCAAGGTGCGGGTGTCGGTGTGCACGCGTTGCACGGGCAGCGCGGTCGCTTCACCTACCACGCGCGCATGGGGCACTTGGGCCAGAACTGCCTGCAAAGTGGTCATGATTCCCGCCCTTTCGCAGCACCCGCGCGGCGGGCCAAGGCACGGTAGGCCTCGGTCGTATCGGAAAACGGGCGCTTCACGCCAAGGATTTCTTGGTAGTCCTCATGGCCCTTGCCCGCCAACAAAATCACGTCGCGGGCGCTGGCCTGCGCCACCACATGGGCAATGGCCGCCGCCCGGTCGGGGTCAACGTGCGCAGCCTCGGGGCACAGCAATCCCGCCTGCATCTGCTCCAGAATGCGCGCCGGGTCTTCGGACCGCGGGTTGTCACTGGTCAACACCAACTCAGCCGCTTCGCGCTCTGCGGCAGCCGCCATCAAGGGGCGCTTGCCAGCATCTCGGTCACCGCCGCAGCCCACCAAGCACCACAGGCGCCCGCCGCGCTGCCAAGTCAAGGGTTGCAGGGCTTGCAAGGCTTTCTCCAGCGCATCCGGGGTGTGGGCGTAATCCACCAGCACCAGCGGCAAATGGGCATCTTCATCGGGCCACACCGCCTGCATGCGACCAGGCACAGGTGTCAACGCCGCACAAGCGGCCACTGCGTCGGGCAGGGCATGGCCCAAGGCGCGCGCCACCGCGATCGCGCTCAGCAGGTTGTAGAGGTTGTACTCCCCCACCAAAGGCAGCTTCACGCTGTACGCATTGCCGCTGGCCCCGTTGGGCAGGTTCTCCACCACCTCAAAACGCAAGCCGGTGTCGGTCAGCGAACTG
>JBDKEX010000174.1:0-2524 GCA_039798985.1 Pseudomonadota bacterium
CTGTTTTCGCTGGCATGTGCGCAGTGCACCCGTTGAGGTTGGCCCGAGGCATTTGGCTTGGGCTGTTCTGCGCTGTGACCTGGGCATGTGCCGCACAGGCATGGGCTCAAGAGCCTCCCCAATCGCAAGCGCAGCGTTTGGTGCAAGCGGGGCAGTGGTCACAAGCACTGGCATTGGCACAGACTCATTTGGCGGAACACCCCAAAGATGTGCAAATGCGTTTGCTGCTGGGGGTGGTGCTGCAGCGGACAGGGCAACACACCTCTGCCCAAGCCACTTTTGAGCAGTTGACGCGTGACCACCCCGAGCTGCCTGAACCCTACAACAACCTGGCGGTGCTACAGGCCCAAGCAGGCGATGTGGCGCAAGCCTTGTCCAACCTGGAACAAGCGGTTCGTTTGAACCCCCTGTACGGCACAGCGCACCACAACATGGCCGACGTTTACACGCAGTTGGCCGCGCAGGCCTACCTTCGAGCGGCAGACCTGGACGACAGTGGCCAAGCGCCCACGTTGCGCCAGCGGGCTGCAAATTTGAATCAACTGTTGACCACTCGCATCCCTCAATAACATGCTCCCCATCACACGCAGACCCCTGCTCGCCTTGGCAGCTGCGGCCTCCTTGGCCCACACCGCACCCTGGGCCCAGGCCCCCACCCAAACCAAAGTAAAACTGGAAACCAGCGTGGGCAACATGGTGCTGGAACTGGACCATGCCAAAGCCCCCAAGTCTGCCGAGAATTTTGTGCAATACGTGAAAGACGGGCACTACAACGGCACGGTGTTCCACCGGGTGATAGACGGCTTCATGATCCAGGGCGGCGGATTTACGCCTGAGATGCAGCAAAAGCCGACGCGCGCGCCCATAGCCAACGAGGCCGCGAACGGTCTGAAAAACGCCAAGTACACCGTGGCCATGGCCCGCACTGGCGACCCCCATTCGGCCACAGCCCAGTTTTTCATCAATGTGGCTGACAACACCTTTCTCAACCACACGGCACCCAATGCGCAAGGTTGGGGCTACGCGGTGTTTGGCAAAGTCATAACAGGCACCGAAGTGGTCGACAAAATTCGCACCACACAAACCGGCAACCGAGGTATGTTCCAAAACGTGCCTGTCGCCCCCATTACCATCCTCAAAGCCACTCTGGAGAACTGAACATGGCGAACCCACAAGTTGAATTGCACATTGCCGGCCACGGCGTGATCACCCTGGAACTGGACGCCGAAAAGGCCCCGATTTCCACCCAAAACTTCCTTTCGTACGTGAACAGCGGTCACTACAACAACACGATTTTTCACCGTGTGATCAAGGACTTCATGATTCAAGGTGGCGGCTTCGAGCCCGGTATGAAGCAAAAACCGACCGGCGCCGAAATCCAAAACGAAGCCAACAACGGCCTGAAAAACAACAAATACACCGTGGCCATGGCACGCACCAATGCACCGCATTCGGCCACCGCCCAGTTTTTCATCAACACGGTTGATAACGGCTTTTTGAACCACACCGCCCCCAGTGCACAGGGCTGGGGCTACGCGGTGTTTGGCAAAGTGGTGAGCGGCACCGAGGTGGTTGACGCGGTGCGCGGTGCCAAAACCGGCCGCAAGGGCTACCACGACGACGTGCCCTTGACCGACGTGGTGATTGAAAAAGCGGTTGCGCTGTAAAGCCTGCCATGTTGGGCAGGGCCGCGCCGCCACAGCCAGTTCCGGGGGGGTTTGAAAGAACCACCTCCGGGTCAAGCCACTGGCACACACTGGTCGCGCCCTCCACCTGGCAAACGGTGGACCTGATTTCGGACCTCCACCTGAACGTGTCAGAGCCGGAAACGGCGAACGCTTTTTTTCTTCACCTTGCCCACACCACCTGCAGCGCCTTGATGATCTTGGGCGATTTGTTCGAGGTGTGGGTGGGCGATGACTTGCCCCAAGCCCACACAGCTCAGGACCACCCCGAAGCGGCCTTCAACCGCCGCTGTTGTGAAGCCCTGGCCCAGGCAACACAACGTTTCCCGATTTACGTGATGCATGGCAACCGGGACTTTTTGCTTGGGTCGGCATTTTTCAAAGCCACGCAAATCACATGGCTGCCCGACCCGACCATGGTTCAAGGCCCAAAGGGGGCCCTGTTGCTGACCCATGGCGATGCGTGGTGTTTGGACGACCACGACTACCAAGCCTTTCGACAACAAGTGCGCCAAAGTGCTTGGCAGCACGATTTTTTGGGGCTGCCCCGCTCACAACGTGAAGCAGTGGCCAGGCAATTGCGCCAGCAAAGTGAAGCGTTGAAAGCCGCCAGTCGCGGTACCGAGCACGCGCCTGTGGGGTATGCAGACGTGGACACGCCCACCGCCGACCATTGGCTGGACTTGACCGGGGCCAAGCGTTTGGTACACGGACACACCCATCGCCCTGCGGTTCACCCGCTGAAAAAAGGCCGGGAACGCTGGGTACTGAGTGACTGGGACGCGAGGGCCCTGCCCCAACGCCTGGAGGTGTTGAATTGGGATCTGCCTAGCGATAGC